>NZ_DIEJ01000161.1:0-60440 GCF_002418565.1 Achromobacter sp. UBA5777
GGCCGGGCCCCCCCGCGGTTTTTCCCCCGGCGGGGGCGGCGGGGGCAGCGGGAGCCGCCGGCACGGAGGCGTCGGGCTGGGCGGGCGCCGGCGTGGCGGGCACGGACGATGCGCCCGGGACGGACGATGCGCCCGGCGTGGCCGGCACCGAGGAACCCGGCGCTTGCGGGACCGAACGGTCGGCCGGGAAGCTTTGCATCACGCCGGAATCCACAGCGGGGCCAGCGGTGCCCTTGTGGCTGAAGTAGGCCAGACCAGCGGTGGAGGCAAAGAACACGACCGCGGCCCACTTGGTGGCGCGCGACAGGAAGTTGGCCGCACCGGTGGCGCCGAACAGGCTGCCCGACGAGCCGCTACCGAAAGCGGAGCCCATGTCGGCGCCTTTGCCCTGCTGAAGCAGGACCAGGACGATGATAGCCAGCGCCGAGATCACTTGGACGGCCAGCAGAATTTTGAGCATCAGGGGCATTACAGACTCCGGAACGGAAACTTAGATGGCGGCAATTCGCAAAAACTCTTCCGCCACGAGCGACGCGCCGCCGACCAGGGCTCCGTCGATATCAGTCATGGCGAACAAACTGGAGGCGTTGGCGGCTTTGACGCTGCCGCCGTACAACACCTGGACCTGTGCCGCGCCGAGCGCGCGCAGGGCGGCGCGGATGGCGCCGTGGACTTCCTGGGCCTGCTCCGGCGAGGCCGTGCGGCCGGTGCCGATGGCCCAGACGGGTTCATAGGCGAGAACCATGCGGGAAACCGCATCGGCGCCCAACGCCAGCACAGGCTTGAGCTGCCGTTCGATCACGGCCAGCGTGTTGCCGGCTTCGCGGTCGGCCAGGGATTCCCCGACGCAGACCACGGGGGTCAGGCCGGCGGCCAGTGCGGCCTGGGCCTTGGCGGCCACGATCTCGTCGGTTTCGCCGTGCAGCACGCGGCGCTCGGAGTGGCCGGCAAGCGCCCAGCGGCAGCCGAATTCCTTCAGCATCGAACCGGAAACTTCACCCGTGTACGCGCCCTTGTCGTGCGCGCTGACATCTTGCGCGCCCCAGGACACGCTGCTGCCGGTCAGGGCCGAAGCAGCCTGCGCCAAGTAGGGAAACGGAACACAGATGCCGATTTCGCAGTGGCCCGCCGCATCCGCGGCACGAAGCTCGGTCAGCAACGCGGCGTTCTCGGCAAGGTTGCCGTGCATCTTCCAGTTGCCCAGCACGAGGCGGGCGCGGTTTTCGACTGAAGTCATGGCGAATTTGTCTGACGATTGGGAGTGAGGGGGTGAGCCTGCAGGTCCTGATACAGGGGCCTTGTGCAGCAACCGCCCACGGGCCTGCCTGGAAAAAATTCCAGGCGAAACCCGAGATTGTATCCTGTTGCGCGGCGATACGCCGAACGCCGCGCGTTTCTTACATGGTCAGGATGATTTTGCCGATGTTTTCCCCGCCTTCCATCATGGCGTGCGCCTTGGAAGCGTCAGCCAGCGGGAACGTGGCGTGGACGATGGGCTTGATGGCCCCTTTTTCCAGCAGTGGCCACGCCTGCTCGCGCAACGCGCGGGCGATGGCGCCCTTGAAGGCGACCGGACGGGGCCGCAGGGTGGAACCGGTGATGGTCAAGCGACGGCGCATGACCTGGGCGGTATCCACATTGGCGTGCGAGCCGCCCAGCTGCGCGATGATGACGATACGGCCATCATCGGCCAGGCACTGCATGTCGCGGGCAATGTAATCGCCGGCCACCATGTCCAGAATCACGTCGACGCCGCGTCCGCCAGTAGCGTCCAGCACTTCCTTCACGAAGTCCTGCGTCTTGTAGTTGATGCCCTTGTCGGCGCCCAGCGCCTCGACGGCACGGGCGCGATCGTCGCTACCGACCGTCGCGTAGACCTTGTGACCCATCGCACGGGCCAGCTGGATGGCCGTGGTGCCGATGCCGCTGGCGCCGCCATGGACCAGCAGCGCCTCGCCTTCGGACAGGCGGCCGCGGTCGAACACGTTGCTCCACACGGTGAAATAGGTTTCCGGCAGGCCGGCGGCCTCGATGTCGGACAGGCCTTTGGGAATCGGCAGGCATTGCGCGACGGGCGCGACGCAGTATTCGGCATAGCCGCCGCCCGCGACCAGGGCGCAGACCTTGTCGCCCACGGCAAAGCCGCTGCCGGCCACGTCGCCGCCGACGATTTCACCGGCCACTTCCAGGCCCGGCAGGTCGGATGCGCCGCGCGGCGGGGCGTAGTTGCCCTTGCGCTGGAACACGTCGGGGCGGTTGATGCCCGCAGCGGTCACTTTGATCAGAACTTCGCCGGCGCCGGCCTCGGGCGTGGGGCGTTCCACGGGGACGAGGACTTCGGGGCCACCGGGGCGGGTGATTTCAACAGCGTGCATCGCGTGCCTCCTTTGCAGCAAATGGATTATTATTGCGCCCTTTGCGGCATATCGTGATTCCGTTCGGGCAGAATGTTTGCCTGGCGGCCGCAATAGACTGGCGGCACTGCGGGCAATCCGGCAGGCAAAATCGCCGGCAGTACTGGCAACACCCCGGAAGCGTGGCAGAGTGGTCGATTGCACCGGTCTTGAAAACCGGCAACGGGCAACCGTTCGTGAGTTCGAATCTCACCGCTTCCGCCAGATTCAGAGGCAACCGTCCCAAATGGGCCGTCCTCCACAGGCCGTCCTCCACAGGCCGTCCCAAACGGGCCGTCCTCATCGGGCCGACCCAACGGGACGACCCCAACGGGCGTACCATGGACGCAGATTCCCTCTGGAGGTTGCCATGTACAAGCACATACTCATCCCCATCGACGGATCCAGCCTGGCCAACTCCGGCCTGGAACAAGCCCTTGCGCTTGCGCGTGCGTTGGACGCCAGCGTCACGGTCCTGACCGTATACAGCCCGTTCGAGATGCCCTCCATGGAATCCGTGCAGCTTGAAGGCATGCGCGGCATCTACGAAAACCAGGCGCGCGAGCTGGCCAGCTCGTATCTGTCCGAAGCCGCCGGCAAGGCCAGCACCGCCGGCGTGGCCTGCGTCACGGAAATGCGCGAGAGCGACTCGCCTTATCAGGTGATCGTCGACGTGGCCATGACGCGCAACTGCGACCTGATTGCCATGTCTTCGCACGGCCGTGGGGGCATGGCCGCGCTGCTGCTGGGCAGCCAGACGCAGAAGGTGCTGGCGCACACCACCCTGCCCGTCCTGGTGTATCGCTGACCTAAGCGGTGGCCGCGTAGGTCCCGGGAATGCCGGCGGCGGCCACGCCGCTGCGCAGGGTTTCCTGCGGCAATGATTCTGCCAGCAGGGGCCGCGCCGCCAGCAAGCGGGTCAGGTCAACGCCCGTGCGGTACCCCATGCTTTCCAGCATGAACACCAGGTCCTCGGTGACGATGTTGCCCGAGGCCCCCGGCGCAAACGGGCAACCACCCAGCCCGCCCAGGCAGGAATCGAAGGCGCGGATGCCTTCGTCCAACCCGGCCAGCGCATTCGCCAGGCCCAATCCCATCGTGTCGTGCAGATGCAGTTTGGTCAGCCGCGCGCCCACGGCGTCCTGCGCGGCACGCACCGCCTCGCGCACGCGCCCGGGGTGCGCATAGCCCACGGTATCGGCCAGCGCGATTTCATCGGCGCCCACGCGCGCCACCGCGGCCGCGACCTCGGCCACGCGCCGCACCGGCACCTCGCCCTCCATCGAACACCCGAACGCGGTGGCGACGGCGGCGTCGATACGCATCGGCCGCGCCTGCGAACGCACCCAGTCCACGATGGCGGCCAGCATGTCGACCTGCGCGTCGGTGCCCTTGCCCACGTTGGCGCGGCTGTGCGTGTCGCTGACCGACACGGGAAACGCCAGCACGTGCGCACCGGCCTCGTAGGCGGCGATGGCGCCCTTCAGATTGCACGCCAGCGCGCACACCGTCAGCCCGTCGATCTTCAGCACTTCGGGCAGGATGTCGCCCGTGTCCGCCATCTGCGGCACGAGTCGCGGCGACACGAAGCTGCCCACTTCGATCTCGCGCAGCCCGGCTGCGGCCAGTTGCCGGATCCAGCGCAGCTTGTCGGCGCCCGGCATCATGCCCTTGGCCATCTGCAACCCATCGCGCGGCCCGACCTCGCAAAGCCTGACTTCCTGATTCATGTGCGCTCCCGTGTCTTATTGCTGAATGACGATGCCGGCGCTCTTGATGGTCTGCTGCGCCTTGCCGATGTCCGACTGGATCAGCGCGGCAAACTGTGCGCTGGATACGGGGTCGGTCTCGAGTCCCTGTGACGCCAGCGCGTCCTTCACATCCTG
Source organism: Achromobacter sp. UBA5777 (assembly GCF_002418565.1). NCBI lineage: Bacteria > Pseudomonadati > Pseudomonadota > Betaproteobacteria > Burkholderiales > Alcaligenaceae > Achromobacter > Achromobacter sp. UBA5777. The sequence goes on from NZ_DIEJ01000161.1 coordinate 4,280, forward strand.
GCGCGCCAGCAGCTTGTTGAAGTCGCTGTTCAGCCGCGTAACGATGGCGTCGGGCGTCTTGGCCGGGGCCAGCACGCCGTAGTAGGTCACCACGCTGAAGTCCTTGTATCCCAGCTCCGCCACGGTCGGCACGTCCGGCAAGGCCGGGTTGCGCTTGGGCGAGGTCACCGCCAGCGCGCGCACCTTGCCCGACTTGATCAGCGTGGCCGCCGACGAAATCGACGAGCCCGCGAATTGCAGATGCCCGCCCATCAGGTCGGCCAGCGCCGGCGCCGAGCCCTTGTACGGCACGTGCTGCATCTTGAAGCCGGCTTCGTGCTGCAGCATCTCCATTGCGATGTGCACGCCCCCGCCGGTGCCCGACGTGCCGTACGAAATCTTGTTGGGCTCCTTCTTGGCCGCTTCGATCACCTGAGGCAGCGTCTTGTAAGGCGAGGCCTCGGCCACCAGCAGCACCATCGGCGTCGTGGCCACCAGCGCCACCGGCGTCAGATCCTTCACCGGGTCGTAGGCCACTTTCATCAGCAGCGGAATCAGCGTCACGTTGTCGGACTGGCCGATCACCAGGTCATAGCCCTGCGCGGGCGAGCGCGCCGCTTCGGCCAGGCCGAGCGCCGTGCCGGCGCCGGGCTTGTTTTCGGGCACGACCGCCCAGCCGTTCAGTTCGTGCAGCTTGGTGCTCATCAGGCGGCCGATGTAGTCGGTGCCGCCGCCCGGCGTGGATGGGATGATGATGCGGATGGGCTTGTTCGGATAGTCCTGCGCAGTAGCGGTACATGCGACGGCCAGTGCAGCCAGCGCAACGAGTTTGCGGATCATGGGTGTCTCCTCTTTGATGGATGTCTTGGCGGTCTGACGCCGCCTCGACAGAAATCGGGCGCTAACGCCCTGGCGTCATGCAATCACTCCGGCCGTGCGCAAGGCGTCGATGCGTGCGGCATCCAGGCCCAGGCCCTGAAGAATGGCGTGCGTCTGCGCGCCTTGGGTCGGCGGATCGAACCGCTTGCCCGCCTTGCGGCCATCGAACTCGATGGGCAGCGCGGCGGCCGAGATCTCGCCGCCGTCCGGCAGCCGGGTCGGCAACAGCGCGCCGCCCGCGTTCAGATGTGCGTCGTCGAGCAAGTCGTGCGGCTGGCGGATCGGGCCATACGACAGATTGGCTTCCTCCAGCGCGGCGCACAGCTCGTCGGTCTTCCAGGTCTTCAGGATTTCGCCCACGCCCGGCACCAGCCACGAACGCGCGGCCTCTCGGTCGACGGCGGTGGCCAGGCGCGGATCCGCGGCCCATTCGGGCGGCAGGAATCTCTGCGCGAAGTTACGCCATTGCGCATCGCCCACCACTGCGACGAACACGCGGCCATCGGCGGTCTCGAAGACGTCGTACACCCCCCATGGCGGCTTGCGCTCCGCACCCATGGGTTTCGGCGCCGTGCCCGTCAATTGGAATTGCGCGATGAACTGGGCGACCAGCAGCAGATTGTTCTCAAAGAGCCCGGAACGCACATGGCGTCCGCGGCCGGTGGCATGCCGGTCGTGCAGCGCGGCCAGCGCGCCCACCACGCCGAACGTGCCGCCCAGGATGTCGTTGACCGACGCCGCCACGCGCTGCGGCGTGTCCGCGCCGCCATTGATGTACGCCAGCCCCCCCATCATCTGCACCACCTCGTCCAGCGCCGTGCGGTGTTTGTAGGGACCGGACAAAAAGCCCTTGAGCGACACATAGATCAGCCCCGGGTTCTCGGCCGACAGCGATTCGTAATCGAGCCCGTACTGCGCCAGACTGCCGTCGCGGAAGTTCTCCACGATCATGTCGGTCTGCAGCGCCAGCTTGCGCACGACCTCCTGGCCTTCCGGCGACTTGAGGTCGATCGCAAGACTCTGCTTATTGCGGTTGAAGACCGGAAAGTAGCCGCTGCCGGATCCCTTCAAGCGCCGCGTGCGGTCGCCGTCGATCGGTTCGACCTTGATGACGTCTGCGCCCAGGTCCGCCAGCGACAGGCCGGCGGCCGGCCCCATGATCATGTGAGACAGTTCCAGGACCTTGATGCCGCGCAGCGGCAGTTCGGTGCTGTCCATGAAGGGTGAAGCCGGTGCTGCTGTCATCTGCGGTTCCTCTTGCCAGCCTGTTCGATGGGAGCGCGGCGTCAGCCTCGGAAACTCGTCCGCCGCGCCGGCATGCCTGCATGATCGCGGGCGGGCGGCACCCGCGGGTAGCGGTCTTTCAGCACGGGGGCATTCTCGTTTCGGAACGTCCGGGTAAGCCCTGAGGGCGTCAATCCCCCAGCACACCCAGATGCGCGAGCAGCGCACGCGCAGCCGGCGACAGCGCTTCCGGATCCCGCACCGCAATGCACAGCGGCGTGCTGGACCACGGCCCTTCCAGCGGAATGAAGCGAATATCCAGGTGCGCCAGTCGCGGCTTCAGATAATGCGGCACCACCGCCACGCCCATGCCGCGCGACACCAGCAGGCAAATGGTTTCGTGCGAACTCACACGCGCGCTGATGCGGCGCGTCATGCCCGCCTCGCGCGCCGCCTGATCGAACACGCTGCTGATGCCGTTATCGCGGTTCAGCTCGATCTGCTCGAACGGCAGCAACTGTGCATAACCGAGCGTCTCCCGGTCGGCCAGCAGATGCCGGCCCGGCACCACCGCCGCCAGTTCGCAATGGCCAAAGGGAAACACCTGCAGGCCTTCGTGTCCAAAGTCGGAACCGGCCGCCACGTCCGCCCGCCCTTCCAGCACGGCGCGGAACGCCGTCTGCGTGGTGTCCTCTTCCAGCGAGATGTCGATTTGCGGATTCGCGCGCCGGAAGGACTGGATCTGCGCCGGCAGGTCGCCCGACAAGGCGGCAAAACTGACGGCCAGCCGGATATGCCCGCGCACCCCGGTCGCAAATCCCGCCATGTCGCGGTGCATGCGGTCCATATCCTCCAGCACGCGGCGCACGTGCGCGGCCAGCGCATCGCCGGCCGGCGTCGGCTGCACGCCCTTCACGCCGCGCTCGAGCAGCGGCACGCCGAACGCCTCTTCCATTTCCGACATGCGCTTGCTGACGGCCGACGGCACGATGTTCTCGCGGGCGGCGGCGCGCGCAAGGCTGCCCTCTTCGAGCGCAGCGAGGAACAGGCGCAGGGAAACGGGGTCGATGTCGCGGGACGGCGGGGCGGGCGGGCTGGGCTTCATGGCGCAAAGTGTCGTCCGTAGTCCCGCCGCGCGGGGTCGGGGTTTACCCGCCTGCAGGTCCGGTTCCTGTCGCGATTACCCGTTACCCGCGTGCGCGTCGCCAATGTCCCCGCTGCCAAGGTGGTATAGTCTCGCCCGCTGCCGGCCCCTCGCGGGACGCGCATCGCCCGAGTGGTGAAATTGGTAGACACAAGGGACTTGAACAAATTTGAGCCCTCTGGAGGAAACTCCAAAGGTGAAGCCCGTCAAACTCGGCGAAGGCCCTGGACCCGTTCCGCGCTAACGCCGAGCCAAGCCCCGATGACATATCGGGGAAGGTGTAGAGAGCAGACGGCGGGCACCTAAGGCCGAAAAGGCTATGGTGAAGGCGTGCTCCAGACCACGAACAGCAAGCCTGTGCTGGCGGCGAAAGCCGAAGTGGTAAGAAAATCCCTCGGCCTCGCGGCCGTACCGGTTCGATTCCGGTCTCGGGCACCACCCCGCTGCATCACGTTCCAAGGCAGGACGCCATTTCCGCGCCGCCTTCTTTGACGTTCGCTGTGCCCGTGAGGGGCCGCAACGCCACGCGCCTCCCGCAGCTGTTCATGATTGTTTCGCATGCCCATTGGCACCAATGCCTGGCAAGCGTTATGCGCGACTCTGTCTGATTTTTGTTGAGCCTTGGCTACCGCGATAACAGCCAAGCTAGACTTACCTCGCAGAATCGGTCACCTACCACCCGACGGGTCCGAACAGGAGGGATCCCTATGCGCCTGAAAGAAATCCCCGGCGCCAGAAAGCGACGGCTGCTCGAGAAGCGCTGGCCGCGTGAACTCCTGTATAACGTGCCGCCTATCTTCGCGGCCGGCATTGCGGCGATAAAGCTGTGGCATGAGCCAAAGCCTGATTACTTCCTTTTCGGTTGCGCCGCTCTTGCTTTCTTTTGGCTTATTGCCGCCCTCATGGTTCGCGTCAGCGTAGCTCGAGGGGAGGATACCAAAGACAGCCCCGCCGCCGTCCACGAAGGGCTGTATGCTGCGGTGTCCACCGTACACCATATGCTCGCCAAGCATTGCGCTACCCGAGAATGCGGGTCGGACTTGCGGGCAACCTTTCATCGAGTCGTCCCTCCTGTCAACGATCCGACTGAGATCGAGCAGATCATCAACTATGCAGGCGGAAGCGGCGAAGGGGTTGGCCGAACGTTTCCAGTGAACGCGGGCATCACCGGTAAAGCCATCCGCAATAAGACCCCATTTGATATGTCGAGCGAAACCGCGACGGACGAACAATTGAGAGATGAGCTCGTTGATGCCTGGGGGTACACTACGGCACAAGCTCGCAGACTCACGCCGGGGCGATATTCCGCATTGGCCATTCCTGTCCTAGACGCTTCTCGACAGCATGCAGTGGGCGTGATCTACTTCGATTCAAGTGACCGTGCATTGTTCGCCCGTAACGATGTAATGGAAATAGTTGGCGCCGGCTGCGAAGCCATCAGCGATTTCGTCACGAAAAGGTATTGACATGACAACTGCCACCCCGCGCTCACGTTGGACCTTCGTAAAAGAGGCAACGGTCATCTCGAAACCGGACGCCAAGATCACGGTACGACAGCTCACCCTCACGGACTCCGGTTTGCGCGCCATCACCAGCGGTAGCAGCGGCATCACACAAGGCGCCCGGGAAGAACCCGGACCTCCGGCCCCGATCAAGAAGATGGTCGCCGCATAATGAAAAAAGGAAGCTTTCGAGCTTCCTTTTCAGCATCTGTCGCCCCGCGCCGCATGAACGTCCTGCTTGCCACACCTTTTCGCATTCCCTCACGCTAGACAAATCGCACGCCCACACGGCAAGCTTGGATCCCCCGGAGGCGCCACCCCGCGCCTCCCCGTCATTCCGGGAGCCCGTGCATGTGTTCGCACTACCAGACGCTCAAGGACGCCGAACTGCTGCTGCAGAAATTCGGCGTGCGCACCAGACCCGCCGCCATCGGCAAGTACGACATGTGGCCCCGCTATGAAGGGGTGTTCGTGCGGCGTCCGCCGGAGCATGACGCCGGCGACGATGCCGTTCCTGATCGTGAGGCCGCCGCGGGCCGCTGGGGTCTGATCAGCGCGATGACGCGTGCAGGCGGCCTGGAACGGGCCGGCAAGCTGTCCACCTTCAACGCCCGCGCGGAGACGGCCGCGGGCTCGTACACCTTCGGCAACGCGTGGCGCCGCGCGCAGCACTGCATCATTCCCGCCGACGCGATCTTCGAGCCGGACTGGACGTCCGGCAAGGCCGTGGCCACCCGCTTCACCCGCGCCGACGGCAAGCCATTGGGCATCGCGGGTTTGTGGGACCGCTATCGCGATGCGGCGGGGCAATGGCAGGAGAGCTACACCATGCTCACCATCAACGCCGACAACGATCCCCTTTTCAGCCGCTATCACCAGCCCAACACGGAAAAGCGCATGGTGGTCATCCTGCCCGAGGGCGCCTATGGCGACTGGCTGACCGCCTCTGCCACCCACAGCCGCGAGATGCTGGTGCCGTTTCCGGCGGACATGCTGACGGCGACACCAATGGCGTGACGTGACTGTCGACGGCGCCGGCATCTGGCGCGGCGCCTGCGGCCGGATGAGGAAAGCGGCGGACGGACTCCGGAACAAAACCCCCGCCCGGCAGACCACCAGAAAAACAACTATTCTTCTGCCTCGCCTCTTATTTACCCGCCCGCCCGGCGGCCATCGACGCACGGCTCGTGCGCGCTGCCCGGGCCAGCGACCGAACCGATCTTGACCTCCCTCCCCGCTTCTCCCCCGTTCATCGTCTTGGACGCCTGCGTCCTCATGTCCGGCATCCTGCGCCGCCTGTTGCTGCGCCTGGCCGAGGCCGGCGTGTTCCAGCCCGTGTGGACCGAGCGCATCGGCGAGGAATGGCGCCGCAACGCCTGCCGCATCTGGGACATTCCTCCGGAGGTCATGGCCGAGTTCTGGGCAGACATGAACGCGCGGTTTCCGGCGGCCATGGAATCGGACACGCAGGTCTATGAAGCGTCGCTGCGCTACAGCGACCCCAAGGATTTCCACGTGATCGCGGCCGGGTTGGCGCGGCGCGCGCGCTGCGGGCTGCCTCAGACGCCGACCGTGCAGGTGTTGACGTGGAATCTGAAGGATTTCAATCGTTCCGAGCTGCGACGCCAGGGGCTGGACGTCTACAACCCGGACCGAATGCTGGTGCAGTGGTGGCACGCGGGGTCTGAAAACATGCAAGACGCCATTGCGCAGATTCCCGCCGACTACGTCGCGCTGGGCCGCGAGCCGGAGCCTTTGACTGCAACACTGCATCGTGAACGGCTGTACGGCCTGAAGAACCTGGTGGCGCGTCAATAGACCGCTCGGCGATGAAAGCGCCGGCAATAAGCCGGCAATAAAAAGCCGGCAATAAAAAGGGGCCTGGCCGGCTTTCGCCGAACCAGACCCGGAGCCAACCGTAACCGTTACGTCAATCGACCTCGACGAAAGCCTCTTCGCGCTTCTTGCGCAGCGCAGGCAGCGCAACCAGCACCAGCAGGATCGCGGCAAGCGCCAGCAGCGTGGCCGACAGCGGGCGCGTGACAAAGGTGGAGAACTCGCCGCGCGACAGGAGCAGTGCCCGGCGGAAGTTCTCTTCCATCATGGGCCCCAGCACCAGGCCGAGCAACAACGGCGCGCCTTCGCAACCCAGCTTGCTCCACACGTAGCCGATGATCCCGAAGATGGCGAACATGAAGATGTCGAAGGCGTTGTAGTTCAACGAATACACCCCGATCGTGCAGAAGACCAGGATCGCCGGGAACAGCATGCGGTACGGCACGCGCAGCAGCTTCACCCAGATGCCGATCAGCGGCAGGTTCAGCACCACCAGCATCAGGTTGCCGATCCACATCGAGGCGATCAGGCCCCAGAACAGCTCGGGGTGGCTGGACATGACCTGCGGTCCCGGCTGGATGTTGTGGATGGTCATCGCGCCCACCATCAGCGCCATCACCGCGTTGCCCGGGATGCCCAGGGTCAGCAGCGGAATGAAGGAGGTCTGCGCGCCCGCGTTGTTGGCGGATTCGGGACCGGCCAAGCCGGCGGGATGACCCTTGCCGAAGCGCTGCGGCTCTTTCGAGAGCTTCTTTTCCAGCGTGTAGGACGCAAAGGCCGACAGCACGGAACCGCCACCCGGCAGGATGCCCAGCGCCGAACCCAGCGCCGTGCCGCGCACGATGGCGGGTGCGGCTTCGCGGAATTCCTGGCGGCTGGGGTACAGCGAACCGACCTTGTCGGTGATCTCGACCCGGTTCTCCTTGAGCTCCAGGTTGCTCATGATTTCCGACAAGCCGAAGACGCCCATGGCGACGATGGCAAAGTCGATGCCGTCCTGCAGTTCGGGGATGCTGAAGTCATAGCGCGCCACGCCCGAGTTCACGTCGGTGCCCACCATGCCCAGCAGCAGGCCGAGCAGGATCATGCAGATCGCCTTGGGCAGCGAGCCCGACGCCAGCACCACGGCGCCGATCAGGCCTAGCGCCATCAGCGAGAAGTATTCGGCCGGGCCAAACGCGAATGCCACTTCAGCCAGGGGCGGCGCGAAGGCGGCAATCAGCACAGTGGCGATGCTGCCTGCGAAGAACGAGCCGATGGCCGCCAGCGACAGTGCGGCGCCCGCCCGACCGTTTCTCGCCATCTGGTGCCCGTCCAGCACGGTCACCACCGCCGAAGTCTCGCCCGGCAGGTTCACCAGGATGGCTGTCGTCGACCCGCCGTACTGCGTGCCGTAGTAGATGCCGGCCAGCATGATGAGGCCGGCGGTGGGCGGCAGCACGTAGGTGATGGGCAGCAGCATGGCGATCGTCGGCACGGGACCCAGTCCCGGCAGCACCCCGACCAGCGTGCCCAGCAGGCAGCCGATGAATGCGTAAGTCAGGTTTTCGGGGGTGAAGGCCACCGAAAAACCCAGCATCAGGTTTTGAAGCAATTCCATGTCCGGTACCTCAGTTTGTCAGCACGCTGGGCCACAGCGGAAAGATCAGGCCCAACCCGCGAATGAACGCGAGGTAGGAGAACGCCACGAGGAACAGGCCGTTGGCGACGGCAACCTTCCAGTTGAATTCGTGGCTGGCGACGCTGCTGATCAGGACAAGCAGGAACACCGAGAGGTACAGGCCGAGATAACGCAGGGAAAAGCCGTACAGGAACACGGACCCGACGACGAGAAAGAGGATGCGGAAGTCATAGCGGCCGATCGTCGTTTTTTCGGCGCGGGGGGACAAGGCGCTCATCAGCACCGTCGCGCCCATGAGCGCCAGCACGATGCCGAGCCAGAACGGAAAGTAACCGGGGCCCATGCGCGCCGCGCTACCCATGGAGTATTGGGTCGCCTGCAATGCAAAGCCTCCACCCACCACGATGAACATGACGCCAGACCAGAAATCCTGTCTGTTTCTTATCAATCTGCTTTCTCCCTAATCCGCCGCGGCCCCAGAAAACATGACTTCGGGCGCGAGCATTTCTCGTTCAACGCAGCCGCATCAACGGCGGCAACGACATGAACGCGGGATATTAAATCGTGAGGCGACATATCTCATATCGGTAGGAACCATGACTTTCCTGGGGATATCCCGCGACCATACCGTGGACATATCGCGCCCGAACAAGAGGTAGTTACGCTCCCGAAATCGCGGATTTTCCTTCGAAAAGGCGTGTTTTCCAGGAAGTTGGATCAACCGGAAAAAGTTCCACCTCCGATCACAGAGCGGTCACCGAAGAAATATGCGGATGCATTTTTTTAAGTAGGTACGCTTCCGGATCGGCCATTGCGCGGGTTTCTGGACATCAAATGCAGGCCCTAGGCGAGGGCAACTTCGATCCGATCGCCAAAGGAAAATCGCTCCGGGCGAAAACTCGGCCGGAGCGACAGATTCATGAAAGCAGTTTGAAAGTAAAGATGGCGACCTTGCCCTTGGCAATCAGTGGTCGTGATTGCTGGCCGCAAACCCGGCCGCGTTCAGGATGTCGATCACTTCCTGGATGTGCTCGGGACCGCGCGTCTGGAGCACGAAATCCACCTCGACATTGCGCACGGGCAGCGACGTGAAGGCGCGTTGGTGATGCACTTCCGTGATGTTGGCCTGCGCATCGGCAATCAGCTTGGTGGCATGCGCCAGCGCCCCGGGCAGATCGCGCAGGTCGACGCGAATGCGCGCCAGCCGCCCAGCCCGCACCATGCCGCGCTCGATCAGTTCGCCCAGCATCAGCGGGTCGATGTTGCCGCCCGTCAGCACCAGGCCGATGCGCTTGCCCTTGTAGCGGTCGCTGCCCTCTTCCTGCGCGCGCAGCAAGGCGGCCAAGCCCGCGGCGCCGGCGCCTTCCACGACGGTCTTCTCGATTTCCAGCAGCACGACGATGGCGTGCTCGATGTCCGCTTCGCTGACCAGTTCGATGCGGTCGACCAGGCGTTGCACGACGGCCAGCGTCAGATCGCCGGGCGATTTGACGGCAATGCCCTCGGCGATGGTGTACTGCCCCGGCGGCATGGTGACGCCCTTGACGGCCGCGTACATGGCCGGAAAGCGCTCTGTCTGCACGCCCACGATCTCGATGTCGGGATTCACGGCCTTGGCGGCGGTGGAGATGCCGGAGATCAGCCCGCCGCCGCCGATGGCGATGACCAGGGTGTCCAGCTTTGGCTGGTCTTCCAGCATTTCCAGGGCGACGGTCCCCTGCCCCGCCATGACGGCTTCGTCGTCGTAGGGGTGGATCATGATGAGGCCGCGTTCGCGAGCCAGTTCGTAGCCGCGCGCCTTGGCATCGTCGAAGGTATCGCCCGCCAGAACGACTTCGGCGCCGAAGCGCCGCGTGTTGGCGACCTTCACCGTCGGCGTGAAGCGCGGCATGACGATCACCGCCGGCACGCCCATGCGCTGCGCATGATAGGCCACGCCTTGCGCGTGGTTGCCCGCCGACACCGCGATCACGCCCTTGGCGCGCTCCTCGTCCGACAGCGTGAGCATGCGGTTCAGCGCCCCGCGCTCCTTGAAGGATGCGGTGAACTGCAGGTTCTCGAATTTCAGCCAGATCTCGGCGCCGAAAATGTCGGACAGTGTGCGGGACAGGGTGAACGGGGTCTTCATGACCTGGCCGCGCAGCTTTTCGCGGGCGGCCTGGATGGATGCGATATCGATCACGATGGAAATCCGGTTAACGCACAGGCAGGAAGTTGAACAGCAAAAGGCCCTGGGCGTAGTTGATGCCGATGCGCCGGGAGTTCTCGCCGAGCAGGTTGGCGATCAGGTCGAGCCGGCCGATGATGGCGCCGAACTCGCGCTCGAAACTGAGATTCGTGGCGGTCGGGGAAATTTCGTTGGCCAGCAGCAGCAATTCGCCCTGGTTGTTGCGGCGCGTGGCCAGCAGCCAGGCCGCGGCCTCGACGTTCCGTGCGGCATTGTAGACCCGCTGGCCGTCCAGGGCGTCTGTCGCGTACAGGCGCGTCTTGCCGTTGTGCGCCGCGATGATGGTGTCCGCAAGCCCGTAGATGAAGGCGCCGACCCGGTCGCCCGGATAGTTGGGATCCAGGGCGACTGCCAGGATCTGGATGTCGCGCAGCCCGCTGAGATCTCGCGGCGGCACACGGACTTCGATGGAATGCTTGACGCGGTTCACCGCGGTGGCCAGGTCCGGCGCACCGGTCTTGCGCCATTCCCGCGGATTGCGGCGGTACAGCTTGTCCAGCAACGAATACAGGCTGGTCAGGTTGTCGCGTACCTCGAGTGTGACCGTGCGGTTGAAGTCCGTCTGCGCGAACTGGTCCGCCGTCATGTCCTCGCCCTTGGGGCCACGCTGGCCCGCCCCAGGGGGCGACATGCAGCCGGTCAACAGCGCAGCCAACAGCGCTGCGGTGACTGCGGTTATCGGCCACGCCGTCATGCCTTGCTCATCCGTATGCCCCCTTCGATCAAGCGTGAAGCGCGCCAATGCACCCGGCGGCGCGTCTCTCGCGCAAGACTTTACAGGAAGGCGGACGAACTGGGGAGCAGCGGCCCGTCCCCCTCACGTTCGGCCGCGCGAGGCAAAAAAAAACGGCGCCTCGGATGAGGCGCCGTTTTTCAATCAGGAGGCTGCAGGCTTATTCAGCTTGCGGTTCCGATTGGGGGGCCGCTTCGGGAGCGGCAGCGGCTTGCTGCTGCTCGATGCCACCGATTGCCTTGATGGACAGGCGCAGACGGCCCTTGTCGTCGGCCTCGATGACCTTGACGCGGACTTGCTGGCCGACCTTCAGCACATCGTTGATGTTCGCGATGCGGTAGTTGGCGATTTCGGAGATGTGCAGCAGACCGTCGCGGCCCGGCAGCACTTGCACGATGGCGCCGAAGTCCAGCAGACGCAGGACCGAGCCTTCGTAGATTTGGCCCACTTCGACGTCGGCGGTCAGCTCGACGATGCGGCGCTGGGCTTCCTTGGCCTGCGCTTCGTCGACGCTGGCGATCACGATCGTGCCGTCGTCGGAGATGTCGATCTGCGTACCGGTTTCTTCGGTCAGCGCGCGGATGGTGGCGCCGCCCTTGCCGATCACGTCACGGATCTTCTCGGGGTTGATCTTGATGGTCAGCATGCGCGGCGCGAACGCCGACAGCTCGCCACGCGAACCGTCCAGGGCGTCCTTCATCTTGCCGAGGATGTGCAGACGGCCTTCGCGGGCCTGGTCCAGCGCAACCTGCATGATTTCCTTGGTGATGCCCTGGATCTTGATGTCCATCTGCAGTGCGGTGACGCCGTTTTCGGTGCCCGCAACCTTGAAGTCCATGTCGCCCAGGTGATCTTCGTCGCCCAGGATGTCCGTCAGCACGGCAAACTTGCCGCCGTCCAGGATCAGACCCATGGCCACGCCGGCCACGTGATCCTTGACCGGCACGCCGGCGTCCATCATGGCGAGCGAGCCGCCGCAAACCGAGGCCATCGACGAGGAGCCGTTGGATTCGGTGATTTCCGACACGAGGCGAATCGTGTACTGGAAGTCTTCGGGGGCCGGCAGCAGCGGCACCAGCGAACGCTTGGCCAGACGGCCGTGGCCGATTTCGCGGCGCTTGGGCACACCGATGCGGCCGGTTTCGCCGGTGGCGAACGGAGGCATGTTGTAGTGCATCATGAAGCGGTCACGGTACTCGCCCATGAGCGCGTCGATGATCTGTTCGTCCTGCTTGGTGCCCAGCGTGGCCACGACCAGTGCCTGGGTTTCACCACGGGTGAACAGGGCGCTGCCGTGCGCGCGGGGCAGCACGCCCAGACGCACGCTGATCGGACGGACGGTGCGGGTGTCGCGGCCGTCGATGCGCGGTTCGCCGTTCAGGATCTGGCCGCGGACGATGGCCGATTCCAGCGAGAACAGGATGTTGTCGACGGTGACGGCGTCGGGGGCCGACTCGCCCTTTTCGGCGGCGGCGGCGACCAGCTTGGCCGACACGTCTGCGTAGACTTCACGCAGCTTGGTGGTGCGAGCCTGCTTTTCACGGATCTGGTAGGCGGCGTTCAGGCCTTCCTGGGCGGCCGCGGTAACCGCGGCGATCAGGGCCTCGTCCTTGGCGGGAGCCTGCCATTCCCAATCGGGCTTGCCGGCGTCCTTCACGAGTTCGTGAATGGCGTTGATGACGGTCTGCATCTGCTGGTGGCCGTAGACCACGCCGCCCAACATGACTTCTTCGGACAGCTGGTCAGCTTCCGATTCGACCATCAGCACGGCGTTTTCCGTACCGGCGACAACCAGGTTCAGCTTGGACGACTTCAGGTCCGAAGCGGTCGGGTTGATGGTGTACTGACCATCGATGTAACCGACGCGCGCGGCGCCGATCGGGCCGTTGAACGGGATGCCCGAGATGGCCAGCGCGGCGGAGGCGCCGATCATGGCGGCGATGTCGGGATCGATTTCAGGATTGACCGACAGCGTGTGCAGGACCACCTGGACTTCGTTGTAGAAGTCTTCGGGGAACAGCGGACGCAGCGGACGGTCGATCAGGCGCGACGTCAGCGTTTCCTTTTCGGACGGCTTGCCTTCGCGCTTGAAGAACCCACCCGGAATGCGGCCGGCAGCGTAGGTCTTTTCGATGTAGTCGACGGTCAGCGGGAAGAACGTCTGACCCGGCTTGGCCTTCTTGGAAGCCACGACAGTGGCCAGGACGACGGTGTCCTCGATCGACACCACAACGGCGCCGGAGGCCTGGCGAGCGATTTCGCCAGTTTCCAGGACGACCGTGTGCTGGCCGTACTGGAACGATTTAGTCACTTTGTTGAACATGACGATTATTCCTTACAAATGAAAAACCGTGGCCGCTGCGACATGCGTCGCACCGACCACGGTTGCGTCATGGGGAGCCAGCCCCGTCGATCACTTGCGCAGACCGAGTTTTTCGATCAGTGCGCGGTACGAATCGGGATTGCGGCCCTTGAGATAGTCGAGCAGCTTGCGGCGACGGCTGACCATACGCAGCAGACCGCGGCGCGAGTGATGATCCTTCATGTGTTCTTTGAAGTGACCGGTCAGCTCGTTGATACGGGCGGTGAGCAGAGCCACCTGAACTTCGGGGGAGCCGGTATCGCCCTGAGCGCGTTGGAATTGCGCAACGATATCGGATTTCTTGATGTCAGCTACAGACATTGATGACCTCTTCGGACATGCGACAGGGCCGAGGCGCCCTGACGTGGTTTGGAAAATTTTGCGCGAGCCAGGCTTGAATTCGCTTTCTCACTGCTGCCATTGGCGGGATCGGGCAGAACCGGCACATGAGGCTTGGCGCCATGTTGCGGGTACTGCGACAAACCGCCGGCGGCTGGCGCAAAGGATCTTGCAGAATCAATACATTTGATAAAGCTCGGCGATTATAGCTGATTCGCTAGAATTACCCCAGCAAGAAGACCGGGCCCGCCGCGCGGGCCGGCCAAGCCGCAGTGTGCACCCGAAGGAGCATCGACATGATCAGCTTATATAGAACGGCCCGCGTGACCCTGGCCTCGATCGCACTGGTCGGACTGGCCGCCTGCGCAAACATGACCGAGGTGCCGCCCGGCACCCCGCTTTCGCAGGTTCAGGCGCAGTTCGGCGCGCCCAACTTCGAATGTCCCCAGGCCAATGGCGGCCGCCGGGTGATCTGGACGCAGCAGCCCATGGGCCAGTACGCCTGGGGCGCGAACGTCGGCCCCGATGGCCGGGTCGACCGGGTGCTGCCGCTTCTGACCGACGCACACTTCAAGGTGCTTGAGACCGGAGATTGGGGGCCGGATCGGGTGCGCTGCGAATTCGGCCCGCCGGCTCGCATTGAACAGGCTGGCCTGGGCGAAAAGCGCGAGGTCGTGTGGTCGTATCGCTATAAGGAAAACAGCGTCTGGAATTCCCTGATGTACGTGTATATGAGCCGCGACGGCAGCAAGGTCACCCACTTCCATCCCGGACCGGACCCGATGTACGACGACGACCGGTTCAACTTCTGGTAGCCCCACCGCAACAAAAAACCCGCCAATCTTGCGATGGCGGGTTTTTTGTTGGCGGCGTCTGGACGTCAGGAAGAATGACCGCGGCGCTCCTGCTGCAGGCGGCGGACTTTGTTCCAGCGCCACAGCCAGGTGACCCAGCCCGACAGGCCGTAAAGCACGAACAAGCCAAACAGAACAACAGGAGGATCGCTGGACACGAACACGAACACCGCGACGACGAGCAGAATGCCCCAGAACGGCACGCTGCGGCCCAAAGCGAAGCTCTTGCCGCTGAAGAACGGCGCGTTCGACACCATGGTGATGCCGGCGTACATGGTCAGCGTGAACGCCACCCAGGCCATCAGGCTGTCATGGATGGGCAGCTTGTTGTCAACGGCCAGCCAGACGAAACCCGCCACCAGCGCAGCCGCGGCCGGGCTGGGCAATCCCTGGAAGAAACGTTTGTCCACGACGGCGATATTGGTGTTGAACCGCGCCAGCCGCAACGCCGCGCCGGACACATAGACGAAAGCCGCCAGCCAGCCCCAGCGGCCCAGGTCGTTCAGGATCCATTCATACATGACCAACGCCGGCGCCACACCGAACGACGTCATGTCGGACAGCGAGTCGTATTGCTCGCCGAATGCGGACTGCGTGTTGGTCAGACGGGCCACCCGGCCGTCCATGCCGTCCAGCACCATGGCGACAAAAATGGCGATGGCGGCGACTTCGAAGCGGTCGTTCATCGCCTGCACAACGGCGTAGAACCCGGCAAACAAAGCGGCGGTGGTGAACGCGTTGGGGAGCAGGTAAATGCTCCGGTGGCGGTTCTCGGAATCGCGCATGGAAAAATTGGGCATGGTCTCAATAACTTACGACGGACTTTGAAAGGTTAACCTATCTGGCCCTGCTTGCGGGGCTACAGCAAGGATCGTGCCCGGCCCCATTTGGCGCCAAAGCGTCCAAATGGCTGCGAAAAGGCCAAAAAATAAGAAAAAAGCGGCATGCCCTTGAAAGGCATGCCGCTTCGATCCGGACCGGCGGGGGCGGGGCCCCCCCCGCCCCCCCCCCCCCCCGGGTTTGTTTGTTGTGCCCCCCCCCCCCCCCTTTTTNNCTTCGATCCGGACCGGCGGGGCCGCGCCCCGCCTGCCGTGGGGATCAGTTCTTGGACTTGTCCACCAGCTTGTTGGCGGCGATCCAGGGCATCATGGCGCGCAGCTTGCCGCCCACTTGCTCGATCTGCGATTCCGCGTTGATGCGGCGGCGCGAGGTCAGGGTCGGGGCGCCGGCGGCGTTTTCCAGGATGAACTTCTTGGCGTATTCGCCGGTCTGGATGTCCGTCAGGCACTGGCGCATGGCCTTGCGGGTTTCGTCCGTGACGATCTTCGGACCCGTTTCGTATTCGCCGAATTCGGCGTTGTTCGAAATCGAGTAGTTCATGTTGGCGATGCCGCCTTCATAGATCAGGTCGACGATCAGCTTCAGTTCGTGCAGGCACTCGAAGTACGCCATTTCGGGCGCGTAGCCGGCTTCCACCAGCGTGTCGAAACCGGCCTTGATCAGTTCGACGGTACCGCCGCACAGCACGGCCTGTTCGCCGAACAGGTCGGTTTCGGTTTCTTCGCGGAAGTTCGTTTCGATGATGCCCGCACGGCCGCCGCCGTTGGCGCTGGCGTACGACAGGGCCACGTCACGCGCGGCGCCCGACTTGTCCTGGTACACGGCCACCAGATGGGGCACGCCGCCACCCTGCTTGTACGTGTTGCGCACCGTGTGGCCGGGGGCCTTCGGGGCGATCATGATGACGTCGATGTCTTCGCGCGGCACGACCTGGCCGTAGTGCACGTTGAAACCGTGGGCAAACGCCAGGGCGGCGCCCGCCTTGATGTTGCCGTGGACTTCGTTGTTGTAGACCGAGGCGATGTTCTCGTCGGGCAGCAGCATCATGACGATGTCGGCCGACTTGACGGCTTCCGCGACTTCCTTGACTTCCAGGCCGGCGTTGGCGGCCTTGTTCCACGAGGCGCCGCCCTTGCGCAGGCCGACGATGACCTTCACGCCCGACTCATGCAGGTTCAGCGCGTGCGCGTGACCTTGCGAACCGTAGCCGATGATGGCAACGGTCTTGCCTTTGATGAGGGACAGATCGCAGTCTTTGTCGTAGAAAACTTTCATGTTGTGCTCCAGATTCCAGTATTTGGATATTCGTTTGATTCAGATGTAGGGTGAGGCAGGCCTGGAAGGCCGGTCAAATCTTCAAAATCCGTTCACCGCGTCCGATGCCGGACACGCCGGTGCGCACGGTTTCAAGGATGGCACTGCGGTCCAGGGCCTCGAGGAAGGCCTGTACTTTTTCCTGCACCCCGGTCAATTCGATGGTGTAGGACTTGTCGGTGACGTCGATGATGCGGCCGCGGAAGATATCCGCCATGCGCTTCATTTCCTCGCGTTCCTTGCCGACGGCGCGCACCTTCACGAGCATCAGCTCGCGCTCGATGTGGGCGCCTTCGGTCAGGTCCACCACCTTCACGACATCGACCAGGCGGTTCAAATGCTTGGTGATCTGTTCGATGACCTCGTCCGAACCGGTCGTGACGATGGTCATGCGCGACAGCGTGGAGTCCTCGGTGGGCGCCACGGTCAGGGTTTCGATGTTGTAGCCCCGCGCCGAAAACAGACCCACCACGCGCGACAGCGCGCCGGGTTCGTTTTCGAGGAGGACGGAAATCACGTGCTTCATTGCGGGGCCTCCTTACAGGTCTTCAGAGCCGAGCAGCATTTCAGTCAGCCCGCGGCCGGCCTTGACCATCGGCCACACGTTTTCGGTGCGGTCGGTGATGAAGTCCAGAAAGACCAGGCGCTCCTTGTGCTTGCCGAACGCTTCGCGCAGCGCCGGTTCGACGTCGGCCGGGCGTTCGATACGCAGGCCCACGTGGCCGTAGGCCTCGGCGACCTTGACGAAGTCGGGCAGCGAATCCATGTACGACTCGGAATAGCGCGAGCCGTAGTCGATCTGCTGCCATTGGCGCACCATGCCCAGGAACCGGTTGTTCAGGCAGACGATCTTGGGCGTCAGGCGGTACTGGTGGCAGGTCGACAGTTCCTGGATGTTCATCTGGATCGAGGCTTCGCCGGTGATCACGGCAATGTCCTTGCCCGGATTGGCCATCTGCACGCCCATGGCGTACGGCAGGCCCACACCCATGGTGCCCAGGCCGCCGGAATTGATCCAGCGGCGCGGCTTGTCGAACTTGTAGTACTGGGCGGCCCACATCTGGTGCTGGCCGACGTCCGAGGTGACGAAGGCGTCGCCGCCGGTCACTTCCCAGAGCTTTTCCACCACGTACTGCGGCTTGATGACTTCGTCCGAGTTGGCGAACTTCAGGCATTCCTTGCCGCGCCACGTCTCGACCTGGTCCCACCATTTGGCGAGCGAGGCCGGCTTGTGCTCGGCGGCGGCGATCTCGAACTGCGCGCTGAGGTCGGCCAGGACGTCCTTGACGTTGCCCACGATCGGGACGTCCACGCGCACGCGCTTGGAGATCGACGAGGGATCGATGTCGATGTGGATGATCTTGCGGGCGTTCTGCGCGAAGTGCTTGGGATTGCCGATCACGCGGTCATCGAAACGGGCGCCGATGGCAAGCAGCACGTCACAGTGCTGCATGGCCATGTTGGCCTCGTACGTGCCGTGCATGCCGGGCATGCCCACGAACTGGCCGCTGCTGGCCGGGTAGCCGCCCAGACCCATCAGGGTGCTGGTGCAGGGCGCGCCCAGTTGCGTCACGAGCTTGTTGAGCTCGGGCGCGGCGTTCGACAGGATGACGCCGCCGCCCGTGTAGATCATGGGGCGCTCGGCCGCCAGCAGCATCTGCACGGCCTTCTTGATCTGTCCCTGGTGGCCCTTGTTGACGGGCGCGTAGGAACGCATCGAGATCTCGCCCTTGGGCGGCACGTACTTGCACTGCGCGACGGTGATGTCCTTGGGGATATCCACCAGCACCGGACCGGGACGGCCCGTGCGCGCAATGTAGAACGCGCGGCGCATGGTTTCGGCCAGGTCCTTCACGTCGCGCACCAGGAAGTTGTGCTTGACGCAAGGACGCGTGATGCCGACGGTGTCGCATTCCTGGAAAGCGTCTTCGCCAATGGCCGCAGTAGGCACCTGCCCGCTGATGATGACCATCGGGATGGAGTCCATGTAGGCGGTGGCAATGCCGGTAACGGCATTGGTCACGCCCGGACCGCTGGTCACGATGCAGACGCCGACCTTTTGCGACGAGCGCGAGTAGGCATCGGCCGCGTGCACGGCAGCTTGCTCGTGACGAACCAGGATATGCTGGAATTTGTCTTGCTTGAAGATTGCGTCGTAGATGTAGAGCACCGCGCCGCCAGGGTAGCCGAAAACGTGTTCCACGCCTTCATCGGCCAGGCAGCGCACGACGATATCGGCGCCGTTCATTTCCATGTTGTAGTTCCTTTCAAAACCGGCCCTGCAACCCTGACTGCTGCGCGCCCGGATACGGCGGCAACTGAACCCATACCGGTTACGACAACATGATCCGGCGCTTAGCGGCTCACGGAGCCACGCCACCCGGACACCTTGCCGACCCGGCACACGCTCGACAGAACGCAGTGCAAACGCCCCTGGGGGACGCTGGAGGTCGAAATGGAAGCCTTGGCAACACACGCTTGTGGCGCGGCCAACGGCAGGTGAGACTTGCTGCACAACGGCTGGGATGTGACCCTGGCCGTTGGCATCAACGCTCCGGTATCGGATAGGCAGACCGAAGCAAGTGGAGCAATTTACCGCGTTGCGTCAAAGGTGGCAAATCGGCTTTTGCCGACCGTTGCGTGGAAGGTTCGGTCACTATCCGGCCCCAAAACGCGCGATGCCCTCTCTATACTTGTTGCGTCGTCCAGAACCGAGCCGCCGCCCATGGATTTACGCATTGCCAGCATTCGCCGCTTTCTCTATAGCCACTACTTCTTCGGAGGGGTGCGTCAGGGGGTCGGCATGCTGTTGCCCGTGCTGGTGCTGGGCGGCCTCTTCGGCAATTACACGACCGGGTTGGTGGCGACCTTCGGCGCGCAATGCCTGGCCATCATCGACCAGCCGGGCGGTCCGCAGCGGCACCGCACCAACGAAATGCTGGGCGGCGCGGCGCTGGGCACAATCACCGTCATCATCACGGGGCTGGCGTCCTCGCATCCGGTGCTGATCTGGCTGGCCGTCATTGCGCAGTGCTTCGTCTATTCGATGTTCACCGTGTTCGGCAAGCGCGGCGGCCTGATCGGCTTTGCTGGCCTTCTGCTGATGACGCTGACCATGCACTCGCCGCTGGCGCCGCAAGAAGTGCTGGCCCATGCCGCCGCCACGCTGGGCGGCGCGCTGTTCTATGTGGCATTCAGCCTGGGGTTTTCGCGCCTGTTCTGGCTGCGTGAAGAGCAACAGGCCATGTCCGTCGCGCTGTTCGCCACCGCCGACTACGTGGCAGCGCGCGCGACCTTCTACGACGAAACCGCCGATCTGGACGAGGCCTACCGAAACCTGATCCAACGCCAGTCCGTCATGACCGAAAAACACCAGGCCGCCCGCGACATGGTGCTGCGCGCCCTGCCCCGCGGCAAGGGCCTGGGCGACCGCCAGCGCGTGATGATCTGGAACATGTTCGTGGACATGCTGCAGTTGCTGGACACGCTGGTCGCCACGCACACCGACTACGCCGCCTTGCGCCGCACGCTGGCCGGCAACGACTGCCTGATGTTCATGCGCGATGCGCTGGTGAAGATGTCGCTGGAACTGAACCGCATCGCGCTGGACGTGTCGCGCGGACGCAAGGTGCAATACCGCAGCAGCGCCAAGGCGGAACTGCGTGCCATCGAGTACGAGATCGAGCAGCTCAAGCAGCAAGGCCTGGGCGAACGCGATCCGGAGATGCTGGCGCTGATCGTGCAGGTGCTGCGGCGCCTGCGCAATTCGGCGCGCATCGTGGACCGGCTGGCCGACCACACGGCGGCCTCGCCCGACGCCAAGCCCACCGACGTGCTGCGCATCAACAAGTCGCTGACGCGGTTCATTTCGCGCCAGGAATTCCGCTTTGGCCTCTTGACCAGCAACCTGCGGCTGGATTCCCCGCACTTCCGCTATGCGCTGCGCGTGACGGCCGCTGCCGCGATCGCCATGACGCTGGCCAGCCGCTGGCTATCCCCCGAGTTCTCGGCGCACAACTACTGGATCATGCTGACCATCGTCATCATCATGAAGCCTGGCTTTGCGCTGACGCGCCAGCGCAATGGCTGGCGGCTGATGGGCACCCTGATCGGCTGCATCGCCGCGCTGCTGCTGTTCAACGTCACCGACGAGCCCAGCGTCCTGTTCGCCGTTCTGCTGGGCGCCTGCATCATGGGCAACAGCATGGTGCAGCTCAACTACATGGCCAGCGCTATTTTCAATACGCTGTTCGTGGTGCTGGTGTTCCATTTCGTGTCGCCGGGCACCGTGTCCATGTCGGTGATCGGCGAACGCGCCATCGACACGCTACTGGGCTGCGCGCTCGCGCTGGTCTGCAGCTACATCCTGCCGTGGTGGGAGGCCCGTTACCTGAAGCCGCTGGCTTCGGCCGCGACCCGCGCCAACCGCGAGTATCTGCTGGCCGGCCTGCGTTACGTCGAAGCCATGCAGGCGCACGGCGCGCCCGTGGGCGCAGCTGCCACCGACACGCCCGCCGTCACCGACGCCGACCTGGCCTGGCGCCTGGCGCGCAAGAACGTGCACATCGCCTTCAGCAATTTCGCCGAGGCGTTCTACCGCATGATGAGCGAGCCCAAGTCGCATCAAGTGGACGTGCCCGAGCTGAACAACCTGCTGATCCAGAACCACGTACTGGCCTCGCAGATCACCGCGGCGATTCCCATCCTGGCGGCGCTGCCTGCCACGCCCGAGCCCATCAAGCAGGCCTTGGACGGCATGACCGTCCTGCTGGATGAAAACAGCCCGCGCGTGCCGCTGGACCTGCCCACGCAGTTCGATACCGCAGGCGATCAGGCCGCGCTGGTCTATCCCGTAAAGCAGATGCTCAAGGCCACGCACATGATCCGCCAGGAACTGCAGGCGCTGGCCGATCCGCTCCATGCGCCGCCGGTGGCGGCCGCGGCGTCGTAAACCGGCGTGCGCCGGGTCTGCAGGCAAAAAAAATGCCGGCTGGGCATCCACCCAGCCGGCATTCTTGTTCAAGCGAAGTCCCGCTAATCCAGCTTGCGGCGAAACACCAGCTTGTCCGCCGACGACGCCGACGCGTCGTACGCGTAGCCTTCCAGATCAAACCCCTGCAGCCCTTCCGGCTTGGCAACCTTGTGCTGGATGGCGTAACGCGCCATCAGGCCGCGTGCGCGCTTGGCGTGAAAACTGATGATCTTCCAGGCGCCGTTCTTCCAGTCCTGGAACACGCACTGCACCACCCGCGCCTTCAGGACCTTCTGATCGACGGACTTGAAGTATTCCTCGGAGGCCAGGTTGATGACGACCGGCGACTTCTGGCCGGCCTGGCGCTCGTTCAGGTAGTCCGCGATGGTGCTGCCCCAGTACTCGTACAGGTTCTTGCCCTTGGGGTTCTCCAGCCGCGTGCCCATTTCCAGGCGGTACGGCTGCATCAGGTCGAGCGGGCGCAGCACGCCGTACAGGCCGCTCAAGATGGCGACGTGTTCCTGCGCCCAGTCGAGCTGCTTGGCCGACAGGGTGGCGGCGTCCAGGCCTTCGTAGACATCGCCGTTGAAGGCCAGCACGGCCTGGCGCGAGTTGGCCTGCGTGAAGCTGCGCTTCCAGTGCGCGTAGCGCTGGACATTCAGCTCGGACAGGGCCGGGCTAAGACTCATCAGTTCCGAGATGTCTTCGGCGGTCTTGGTCTTCAGGACCTTGATCAGGCCGGCGGCCTGATCCACGAACATCGGCTGGGTATGCGTCTCGACGTGCAGCGGCGAGTCGTAGTCCAGCTTCTTGGCGGGGGAAAGCAACAACAGCATTCAGAATTTCCTTGTTTAGCGCGCCGTCCAGCCGCCATCGACGGAGACGGTCGTGCCGGTGATTTGCGCGGCGGCGTCCGAGGCCAGGAACACGGCGGTGCCGCCCAGTTGTTCCGGCGTCACGAATTGCAGCGACGGCTGCTTTTCGCTGAGCAGATCGCGGGCCGCAGTTTCCTGATCCACGCCGTTCTTTTCAGCCAGCGCGGTGATCTGCTTTTCGACGAGCGGGGTGCGCACCCAGCCCGGGCAGATGGCGTTGGCGGTGATGCCCTGCCCGGCCGTTTCCAGCGCCGTGACCTTGGTGAATCCCACGACGCCATGCTTGGCGGCCACGTAAGCCGACTTGCTGGCCGATGCAACCAGGCCATGCGCAGACGCGATGTTGATGATGCGGCCCGAACCCTGCTTCTTCATGTGCGGCAAGGCGGCGGCGGTGCCGTGGAACACGGCGGACAGATTCAGCGCCAGGATGGCATCCCACTTTTCGGCCGGAAAGTCTTCGATCAACGCGGTGTGCTGGATGCCCGCGTTGTTGACCAGGATGTCGATGCGGCCAAGCTGGCGAACGGTGTTGTCGACCAGCTCGCGCACGGCGGCGCCCTTGGAAAGATCCGCGCCGTCGTAGATGACCTTCACGCCATGCTTGGCGGCAAGCTCCGCGCGCAGCTTCTCGATTTCGGCCGCGTCGCCAAAACCGTTCAGGACGATATCGGCGCCCTGCTCGGCGAAGGCCGTGGCGATACCCAGGCCGATGCCGCTGGTGGAACCGGTGACAAGCGCTACTTTTCCTTTGAGCATGAGCTTTCTCCTGTGAGCTGGCGTGGGGAAACGAAACGGGCTTCAAGTGTAGCTGCCCGGCAAGCCGCCAATCATGCCATGCCCTTACCCGCTGCGGGGTCAAGCGGTGGGCGGTTTGTCCGGGGAAGCGGACGGCGCGGCGTCGGCAGACGGCGCAGTGTCCGTGACCGGCAACGTGTCCGTCACAGGCAGGCCCGCCATGCCGCCGTATTTCTCCGGCACGCGCTCTAGCACCTTGATCAGCACCGGCACCACGCCCATCGACACCGCGACGATCACAGACAGCACGTCGCGCTGCTCCAGGTTCACCAGATGGTTGTCCCACGCTTCGTTGAAGATGGCGAAGCTGAACTCGCCGCCCTGGGCCAGCACCAGCGCAAACAGCAGCCGGTGATAGCGCGGCAGCCCCAGAAAGCGCGCGAATCCATAAAGGATCACGGCCTTCACCGCCAGCAGCGCCGCGACGCCCGCGCAGATGAACATCCAGTGATGGGCCACGACCTTGAGGTTGATGGACATGCCGATGGCCACGAAGAACAGGCCCAGCAGCAAACCCTTGAACGGGTCGATCGCCTTTTCCAGTTCATGCCGGTAGCGCGATTCGGCCATCAACACGCCCACCAGAAAACCGCCCAGGCCTGCTGACAGGCCCGCGTAGTCGAACAGTTGAGCCGCGCCCACCACCATCAGCAGCGCCGCGGCGGTAAAGAGTTCGTTCAGTTCCGCCTTCGCCGCCCAGCCCAGCAGGCGCAGCCGGTAGGCCAGCGCCACAACCGCCACGGCCACCAGCGCTTCTTTGAAGGACGGCGCGGAGGTCCCGTCCGACCCCAGCAAGCCGGCCGCCACCAGCATCGGAATCGCCGCCATGTCCTGGAACAGCAGCACGCCAAGCGCCGAGCGCCCCAGCGGCGTACGGGTCAACTGACGCTCGTCCAGCAACCGCAGCGCGACCGCCGTGGACGACAGCGCGAGAGACAGGCCGCACAACACCGCCGCCTGCCACTCCATGCCGGCCAGATGCCGCAGGGCGGCGCCGAACACCACCCCGAGCAAAAGGCCGCAGACCAGCATCTGCAGGGTGCCCAGGATGAAGACTTCGTTGCGCATCGCCCACAGGCGCTTGGGCGACAGTTCCAGCCCGATGATGAACAGCATCATCACGACGCCCCACTGCGACACGCCGATCATCGTGTCCACGTTCGTGACCAGCTTGAAGCACGACGGTCCGACGAGAACGCCCGCGATCAGGTAGCCCGGAATGGCGCCCAGCCCCAGTCTTTGCGTGATGGGCACGCAAAGCACGGCCGCGAGCAGAAGGATGAGGATGAGGTCCATGGAATGCGCAGAGGGCGGAATGGGGTGAATTCTGGCCAAAGATTGCGCCGACTGAAAGCCGGATGAAACCCGCTGTGGTCCTTTTACCCGTTCTTTTTCGCCCCCCTTTACACAAAAGAAAAAAATCCTGTAGAATTGCGGGCTTCGCTGCTCCGACAACGAAGATCCTTCCGACCAGGGATCTTTTAGTGAATGAAAATTCACCGCTGCGGAACCCAGCCACGGAGAGGTGGCAGAGTGGTCGAATGTACCTGACTCGAAATCAGGCGTACGGTATCCCCGTACCGTGGGTTCGAATCCCACCCTCTCCGCCAAGTATTGAAGAATGAAGCCCCTGAGAAATCAGGGGCTTTTTTCTTTGCACGGCGTATTCACGCCGTGCTGCATGCTCAATAAGCAGCCGCTCAATAAGCAGCCAAGCGCAGCGAAGCCTGCGACCCGCCGGCCTGGACGGACGACACCGTCTCAACCGCCAACACCCGCTCCGCCCCCCCTGGCAACCTGAACGCGCTCACCGCCCGCGTCAGATCCGCCGACTGATCCTGCATCGAACCCGCCGCCGCAGCCGCCTCTTCCACCAACGCCGCGTTCTGCTGGGTCACCTCGTCCATCTGCGACACCGCACGGTTGACCTGTTCAATGCCATCTGCCTGTTCGGCCGAGGCCGCGGCGATTTCGCCCATGATGTCGGTCACGCGTTGCACGGAACTGACAATTTCCTGCATCGTCGCGCCGGCGCGTTCGGCGCTGCCCGAGCCCTGGCCGATCTTCTGCACGGTGTCTTCGATCAACACCTTGATCTCCTTGGCGGCCTGGGCGCTGCGCTGCGCGAGCGTGCGCACCTCGGCGGCCACGACCGCAAAACCCTTGCCCTGCTCGCCGGCACGGGCGGCTTCCACCGCGGCGTTGAGCGCCAGGATGTTGGTCTGGAATGCGATGCCGTCGATCACCGAGACGATGTCCGATATCTTCACCGAGCTGGCGGAGATCGCGTTCATGGTGCTCACGACCTCGGACACGGTGGCGCCGCCGCGCGACGCGGTTTCCGAGGCCGCTGCGGCGAGCTGGTTGGCCTGCTTGGCGCTGTCGGCGTTCTGCTTCACGGTAGACGACAGCTGCTCCATCGACGCGGCGGTTTCCTCCAGCGAGGCGGCCTGCTGCTCGGTGCGCGAGGACAGGTCGGTGTTGCCTGCCGCGATCTCGCCCGAGGCGGACGCGATGCTGTCCACGCCGGTACGGATCCGGGCGACCGTGCTGGCCAGGTTGGCGTTCATGGATTCCAGCGCCGCCATCAACTGCCCGATCTCGTCGCGCGAGCGCACGACGATGGTGCTGGTCAGGTCGTTTGCGGCAACCGTGCGCGCGACGCGCACGGCGTCGGACAGCGGACGGGTAATGCTGCGCGTCAGCAGCACTGACATCAAGAGGCCACACACCACCGCAATGGAGCCGATCACGATCATCCATAGATTCGCGGCGCCGTAAGACGCTTCGATTTCTGCGGCGCGCGCGTCGATGTCGGCGCGCTGCAATTCGGACAGGCGATTGATGTTGTCGATGAACTGGCGCGTCGCGGGCAAGAATTCCTGCGTGAAGATCTTGTTGGCGGCGTCCACGTTGCCTTCCTGCTTGGCCTTGAAGATGCCGTCGCGGGTGCGAAGGTATTCGCTGCGCGCCTTGCCGATGCCTTGCCAAAGCACCTTTTCCTCGTCGCTTTCGATCAAGGGCTCGATCTTCTGCTGCAAGGCCGACGAATTGCGGGTCGATGCCGCGGCTTCCTCAGCGAAGAAGCCTGCCAGGCTGGCGTCGGCACTCTTGGCGATGGCGGTGGTCCGGGTGACGCCGGACTGGATGTTGCGCGCCCAGTCATTGATCAGGCGTTCCTTCGTGAGGGATCGTTGCGTCAGCGTTTCGACCGATTCGTTGATGTTGGCCAGGCTGACCAGCCCGACAATGCACATGACCATGATCATGGCCAGCAAGATGGCGAAACCACCCGCAAGGCGGGTTCCAAGCTTCATGTTTTTCATACTGCCTCCGGCGACTTCCAGGGCAAGTGTGAATGCGTGCTCGGGCGGATGCCTTGGCGGCGGGATTGCGCCGCCGCCAATTCAAGCCAGATGCTCGCAAGCCCCTGGTTATCCGCCCCCAATAATGGTGTCCGTTGTGTCTGAAATTGCCGGCGGAGAGTTCGGATTTTCGAGGGTTCTCGCGACGGTCGAACGGATGCTAGCAGTCCGGATTTGGGCGGCATCGGGGGAAATGAAGGCGTTATTGACGCAACCTCTTCGCATTGCCTGAAAGGCGTCGGCAGCGTTGTAAAAAAGCCGCTATCGCTGACCGAATCAACGGGAAAACCCAGGCAAAAAAAACGGCCCGAAGGCCGCGGAAACTCAGGTCGGCGACGTCGGCCGCGCAAGCTGGAAGGTGTCCGTACTGCGCGCATACCAGCCGCCGCCGTGCATGCGGGCAATAAGACCCAGCGCCGGCGTATCCACATGCCCGCGTTCGGCGTCCCGTACGTAGGCGTCCTCGACATGCGCCCCCAGCACGCGTCCAATAACCACAATCTGTCGCGGACCGGTCACCACCGTTGCCTGGCTGACACACTCCAGCGACACCGGACTGCCCTGGATGCGGGGCGGACGCACATGGGTGGCGGGCAGCGCGGTCAAACCGGCTGCTGCCATTTCGTCCACGTCCGCCGGGTAATCGGCGCAGGTCTGGTTCATTTCCCGGACCAGGGACTCGGGCACCAGATTCACCACGAACTCGCCGTTCTCGATGATGTTGGCGCCGGTGTCCTTGAACTCCCCACCGGGATGGCGCATCAGGCCGATCGCGACCGTCGGCGGCTGGTGGCCCATCACGTTGAAGAAGCTGAAGGGCGCCGCGTTGACGACGCCTTTGCCTGACACGGTGGTGACCCACGCGATCGGGCGCGGCGTGACGGTCGAGGTGAGGATGTTGTAGACCGTCTGCGCCGGCAAGGCGTTGAAATCAAAATGCATCGATCAGACCTCCTGCTGCCCGCCGGTGGCGCCCGTGGCGGAGACCGCGCGCTTCTCACGGGTGTCCACCTGAAGCTGGAAGACGTCGGGGCGGGCGTAGTGCCCGGACACGTCGAAGTCGTACTTGCCGCGCAGGATCTGGTTGGGTTCGATGTCCGCGTACAGGATGGTCTCATCCGAAAAATCCGGACCAGCCAGCACCTCGCCCAGCGGACCGATGATGGCGCTGCCGCCGCGCATCAGGACCGTGTCCGGCGCGTCGCCCAGCGCGCATTCGAAATCCTCGGGGTAGGCGCTGCGGCGAAGGTGCTGGCACGCGGTCAGCACGTAGCAGCGCCCTTCCAGCGCGATGTGGCGCATGCTGGGCACCCAGGTGTCACGGTCGTCCGCGGTGGGTGCGCAATACAGCGCGACGCCCTGGCTGTACATGTACATGCGCAGCATGGGCATGTAGTTTTCCCAGCAGATCACCGCGCCAATTTTGCCGTAGGGGGTGTCGATGACGGGCATGGTGGACCCGTCGCCGAAGCCCCAGATCAGGCGTTCCCCAGCGGTCGGCATCAGCTTGCGATGCTTGCCCGCCAGGCCGGCCTGGCCGTTGAAGTACAGCACGGTGCAGTACAGCGTGCCGCCGTCGGCCTCGATGCAGCCCATCACCACGAAGCTGTCGGTGTCGGCCGCAGCCTGCGCCACCAGCGCGACTTCCTCGCCGTCCAGGCGGATGGCCTGCTGATGGTAGGCGGCAAAGGCGTCGCGGCCTTCGGGCTTGCGCATCCCGATGGGCGCGCCGAAGGAGTTGCCCTTCGGGTATCCGCCCAGGAAGGCCTCGGGAAACACCTGCACGCGGGCGCCCTGCTCGGCCGCCTGCCGGATCAGCGCGGCGGCCTTCTCGGCGCAAGCCATGCTGTCGGTGGGAATGGACGCCGCCTGGATGACGGCGGCCTTGAAGGTCTTTTGCATGGACATATCTATGCTCGCTTCCTTTTTATCTCTTTATTGTCAGTGGGCCGGATCTTCGTCGATGGCCTTCGCACGCGTGTTGGGCAGCAGCAGGCTGCCGATGACCCCCACGACCACCATCACCGCCACCGGATACATCAGGCCGCCGAAAATATTGCCGCTGGCCTGCGCCAGGTAGGTGGCGGTAAAGGGCACGATACCGCCAAAAATGCCGGCGCCGATGTGATACGGGAACGACAGCGCCGTGTAGCGGATGCGCGCCGGGAACAATTCAACCAGATAGGACGCGACCGGGCCATAGACCATCGCGACGACGGCCGTCATCAGCACCAGGATCAGGATGATGGTGGCGCGGTCGATGCGCGCGGCATCCGCCTTCTCCGGATAGCCGGCCGCCGTCAGCGCCTTGGCGTAGGCTGCGCGGTCAAAGCCGTTGACGGTAGCGCCGCCCACGCTCATCGCAATCTCCTGCCCCGGGATCGGCGCGGCATATTCAAAGTTGATGCCCTTGCCGACAAGGAATTTCTTGGCCTGCACGCACACCTTCTTGTGGTCGGCATGGCTGCCGATCATGGCGGCCTGCAATCCGAAGTCGCACGCGCCGCCGCTGGTGTCGGCATGCACGCGGACCGGCGTGGTCTGCATGGCCTGCGCCAGCGCCGGATTGCCGGCATTGAGCAGCACGTTGAACATCGCGTGGTAACCCACGGCGCCAATGAACAGGCCGGCCATCATGATCCACTTGCGGCCCACCTTGTCCGACAGCCAGCCAAACAGCACGAAGGTCGGCGCCCCGATGATGAAGCCGATCAGGATCAGCCGGTAGACGGTCGTCTGATCAAGCTGGACGGCCTGCTGCAGGAAGATCATCACGTAGAACTGGCCGGTGAAGTAGGTGGCGCCCTGGCCGGCGGTGACGCCGATCAGCGCCAGCAGCACGAGGCGCAGGCTGGGCCATTGGCCAAACGTTTCCTTGACCGGATTCTTCGACAGGCGATTCTGCTGCTTCATGCGCATGAAGACGGGCGATTCGTGCAGCTTGGCGCGCACGTAGATCGAAATGGCCAGCATCACGATCGACAGGATGAACGGCAGACGCCAGCCCCACTGGCGGAAGTCCTCGGCGCTCATCGAGGCCTGGACGAGCAGGATGACGACCAGCGACAGGATCAGGCCGGCCGACGAGGTGATCTGGATCCACCCGGTCAACAGGCCCCGGCGCCGCGGTTCGCAGTGTTCGGCAACGTAGATCACCGCGCCGCCGTATTCCCCGCCCACCGCCAGGCCCTGCACGACCCGCAGCGTCAGCAGCAGGATCCAGGACAGGTGGCCCGCCGTTTCATAGGTAGGCAGGCAGCCGATCAGCACGGTGGCGCCGCCCATCATGACGACGGTGATCAGGAAGGTGTACTTGCGGCCCAGCTTGTCGCCCAGGTAGCCGAACATCACCGCGCCCAGCGGCCGGATGATGAAGCCCACAGCCAGTGCGCCCAGGGCGGCCAGAAGCGCGACGGTGGGGTTGTCCTGCGGAAAGAGGACCTGGCTCATGAAGACAGCCAGCGTTCCGTAGATGAAAAAGTCGTACCACTCGAACAGCGTGCCCAGCGTCGAGGCGACCACGACCTGGCGTTCTTCCTTGCGGCTCAGCGTCGGCCCGGCGTCGAGCCTGGGCATTGCGACATTTGCTTCCATGCTTGCTTTCCCCTGTCGTTTTAGATTGATAGTGCTGTACGCATTAACTATTATCAAAGCTAACGCCGGATGGGAAAAAGCTAGGGGAAACCCGGCGCGGACTGGAAAAGCAGGCAAAAGGCCGCTGCTACACTGCCGCCACGCACACTGTGGAGGCAGCAATGGCAAGGCCCGCCGGCAAGGTTGAGAAGAATTCGGAACAGGCGCCGGCCACGGCGCGCAGGGGCATCCAGTCGATCGAGGTGGGGTTCCGGATCCTGGACGTCATCCGCAAGACCGGCCGCCCGATGCCGCTCAAGGAAATCGCGGACGCCTGTGCGCTGACGGTGCCCAACGTCCACTACTACCTGGTGAGCTTTCAGAAGGTCGGCGTGGTGCAGCAGCATGCGGATACCGGTCACTACGGGCTGGGTCCATATGCGTTGCGACTGGGGCTTGCCGCCCTGGAGCAATTCGACGTGTTCACGACGGCGCGCCCGATCATGGCCGAGGTGGCCGCCGCCACGGGTCACACCGTGTTCTTGGGCGTGTGGGGCAACAAGGGCCCGACGATCGTCTACCGCGTCGAAGGCAGCCGCAGCCGGCCGCTGCTGGAATTGCGCGTGGGCACGGTGATGCCGCTGCTGTCGTCCGCGCTGGGCCGCAACTTCCTGGCGCACCTGCCCGATGCGCTGACCCGCGAGCTGCTGGAACAGGAGATGGCCTCCTCCGTGCCCGAAAGCCACGGCGGCACCGCCGGCAATGCCTACACGATGGCGGACGTGCAGGCCATTCGCGACGAAGTGCAGAAGCACCACATCAGCCGCTGCCGCCACGCGCTGCTACCGCATTTCACGTCGTTGTCCGCGCCCATCTTCGACATGCTGGGCGAAATGAAGGCGGCCATCACACTGATGGGACCGGTCGGCGCGGTGGACGACGACCTGGAATCCGAGACCGCGCGCCTGCTCAGCGAAAAAGCCCGCTCGATCTCGGCGACGGCGGGCTGGGTGGATCCTGAGGCGCGCTAAGCGCTACCCCTCCGCCACGATCTTCGCGTCCTGGATTGTCTTCGCGTACTTCTGCTGTTCGCTCTTCATGAATTCGGCAAAGCGCTGCACGCCCCCGCCGCCGTCTTCCGCCCCCACCTGCGCCAGCTTCTCCTGCACGTCGGGCATCGCCAGCACCTGGTCGATGTCGCGGTTCATGCGCTGGACCATGGCGGCGGGCATTCCGCCCGGGCCCACCATGCCAAACCAGATGCTGGCCTCGAAGCCCGGATAGCCCTGCTCAGCCACGGTCGGCACATTGGGCTGGCTCTTGGAACGCTTCTGCAACGTCTGGGCCAGCGCGATGACCTTGCCGGACTGGATCAGCGGCGTGGCGGTGGTCATGCCCTCGAAGCAATATTGCACGTGGCCGCCCAGCAGGTCGTTCATCAGGGGCGCCGAGCCCTTGTACGGCACGTGCAGCACGTCGATGCCGGCGCGCGCCTTGAAGATTTCCAGCGCCAGATGCTGCGCGGATCCGCTGCCCGCCGACCCGAACACGATCTTGCCGGGCTGCGCGCGGCATAGCTGGACGAGTTCGGGCAGGGTCTTGGCCGGCTGGCTGGCGCCGCCGATCAGAATGGTGGGCGTCTTGCCGACGAGCGCGATGGGCGTGAAGTCCTTGTCCACCGAATACGCCAGCTTGGGCTGCAGGCCGGGCGCGATGCCATGGCTGTTCACGTGCGCCATCAGCAGCGTGTTGCCGTCGCCGGGCTGGCGGGCGACCTGCTCGGCCGCAATGATGCCGGCTGCACCCGCGCGGTTTTCAACGATGACGGGCATGTTCCACAGCACGCCGAGCTTCTGCCCCAGCAGCCGGGCCAGCACGTCCGTGCCGCCGCCCGCGGGAAACCCCACGACGATCTTCACCGGCCCGGCCGGCATGTCCTGCGCCCGCGCCGCCGACGGCAGCACAAGGGCCGCCCCCAGCGCCGCAGCGCTGGTCATGAATTGCCTACGTTGCATCGTTGTCTCCTCGCGCGCCGGTCCGACGGCCGGCAACTGGTTATGTGGAACTGCCTGCCGCTGTTGCATCCGGCCGTCTGATGCGGCCTGGATGCGGACCTTCGGTACTACGCCTGCATGAACCGGCGCCGCCGCTGTCTGGGCCCGACTCGTGCCCTTTCGCGCGCGGCGCGTGGCGACGGGACTAGCGGGCGACGCGCGTCCACTTGCCGAAGCGTTCGACCATGCGCTCGTCAAAGCCGAACCCCAAACCCGGCTCCTGGTGCAGGATCACGCGGCCCTGCTTGTGGGTCAGTTGGCGGTCGACCAGCTTGCGGAAATTCAGGACCTGATCGTCCCAGAAGAATTCGACGTAGCGCGCATTGGGCGTGGCCGCGACCAACGGGGCATGCACGTCGTGGAACCAGTGCGGGCACACGACCACGCCGTAGCTGGCCGCGGTGGCGGCGATGCGCTTCCATTCGGTGATGCCGCCGCAAACCGCCGCATCCGTCTGCAGGATGCCCGCCGCGCCCTTGTCCAGCAGTTCCTTGTGATACCAGCGGCCGTAGCCGATCTCGGCGGTGGCAATCGGCAGATGCGTCAGGCGCGCCAGCTTGGCGTGGCTGTCGATGTCGTCCGGACTGAAGGGCTCTTCGATGAAGTACGGCTCGTATTGTTCGAAGCGGCGGATGTATTGCATGGCCTGCGTCACGTCCTGCCAGGCGTTATTGCAGTCCATCATCAGCTCGACGTCCGGGCCCACGGCTTCGCGCGCGGCCTTCAGGCGCGCTTCTTCCTCGCGCGGCGACAGGCGGCCGGTCTTCATCTTGACGGCGCCAAAGCCCTTGGCCACGTAGCTGGCCATTTCCTCGCCCAGATGCTGCGGGGTCTTGCCATCGAGGTAGTAGCCGCCGCTGGCGTAGGCCGGCACGGATTCCAGTTCGACCGCGCCCAGGAACTTGTGCAGGGGCAGGCCCGCGGTCTTGGCGTTCAGATCCCACAGCGCGATGTCCAGCGCGCTCAGTGCGCGCATCACGGTGCCTTGGCGGCCTTGCAGCAGCGCTTCCTGATACATGGACTGCCACAACCCTTCGACCGCGTGCGAGTCCTTGCCGAGCAACACGGGCCCCAAGAGGCTCTGGACCGCGGCCTCGAAGATCGCGCCGCCGGCGCTGCCCACATAGCAGAACCCGATACCTTCTACGCCATCGGTGGAACGCACCTTGACCAGGCCGTAGTGGCGGGTGGACACGGTGCGATTGGAAAACGAGGTGACCTTATCCAGAGGCACCGCCGCGGCGCATACGTCTATGGATTCAATGATGGGCACGGGTGGCTCCTTGAAAGCAGTGAAATCGACGGGACCGATCGGCGCGCCGCGCGCTGCCTGATCGCCTGGACGTATTCTTCTCCGGACCAAAGAAAACAACAATTATCTTCACGCATCTTTAGAATATGGAAAAACCATTTTCTGAAAAGGGCACGCGGCTTTGGATTCGCGCTTTCTACAGACATATGTGCATGTGGTGGAACTCGGCTCCATCGCTCAGGCTGCCCGGCATCAGGGGCTGACACCGGCCACGGTGCAGCAGCGGCTGCGCGCGCTGGAGGCGGACGTGGGCAGCGCACTGATCGCGCGCTCGGGCCGCACGGTCAAACCCACGCCCGCCGGCGTGCGCATTCTGGAACGCGCGCGCGCCATCCTGCGCGACGTGCGTGACCTGCGCTCGGCCGCGTCGGACACGGACCTGCCGGCCGGCCCCTTGCGGCTGGGCGCCACGCCCACCGCACTGACCGGCATCATGCCGCCGGTGCTGCGCACATGGGTGGCGAGGCATCCCGGCATCGAGATCTATATAGAACCCGCGCCGACCACGCTGCTGTACAGCAAGGTGCTGTCGGGCGAACTGGACGGCGCGCTGCTGGTGCATCCGCTGTTTCCCATTCCCAAGACCTGCGCGTGGCGCGACTTGCGGCACGAACCCCTGGTGCTGGTCACCCCCGCCGACATGAAGGTCGACGACCCCTTGGCTGTCATCGTTCGGGAACCGTATATCTGCTACGACCGCAGCGTGGTGGGCGGCAAGATGGCGGATGACTACCTGCGCGCACGCAGCCTGCGCCCGCGCGTCCGCTTTGAACTGGACGGCATCGAATCCATTGCCAAACTGGTCGCCGAAGGGTTGGGGGTCGCACTACTGCCCGATTGGGCCAGCACGGGCACGCCGCCCGCGCACGTCAAACGCTGGCCGCTGCCCGAACCTTGTCCGGTCAGAACGGTGGGCGCGATCTGGTTGCGCGCCGGCGTGCGTTCGGAATTGATGCGGGCGTTTGTGGAAGTGGCCGAGTCGCAACTCGGCCTGGGCGGCGCGGCCGCGCCGCGCGCCCGCTAGGCGATGGCGTCTTCGCCGTTGCGCGCCACGACCACGCCGCTGGACACTACCAGGCGACGTGGCGTGTGCTGCACCACGGCTTGGGCAATGCAACTGGCGTCGGCCAGCACCAGGTCGGCGCGCGCGCCGGGGACCAGACCGTAGTCCGCAAACCCGCAGGCGCGGGCTGCCGCGCGGGTCACGCATTCAAACGCCCACTCGATCTCGTCGTCGCGGCGCAGATCGTTGCGCAGCCCGATCAGCGCGGCACGTTCCAGCATGTCCGGGCTGCCGTACGGCGTCCAGGTGTCACGGATGCCGTCGTTGCCGCCAAAAAGCGTTACGGCTGCCTCGCGGCAGGCGCGCACTGCGGGCACTGGCCGCGACGCTGGCGCGGTGGTCAGCAGGGCCACGTCCAGCAATGCCAGCCGCCGGAGCAGCCCTTGCAGACGAGGGGCCTCCAAGGCGCCCAGACAGAAGGCGTGGCTGATCACGACCTTGCCTTTCATGTCCAGGGCCTGCACCCGGTCCAGGATCAACTCCAGCGTGAAGGCGCCGAGTTCGCCAGGTTCGTGCAGATGAATGTCCACCGGTTTGCCATGCTTGTCGGCCAGGCCGAACAGCACGTCCAGCGATTTCACGGGGTCGCGGTCGATGGCGGACGGGTCCAGCCCGCCCAGCACGTCTGCTCCATCGGCAAGTGCCTGGTCCAGCAGCTCGGCCGTGCCGGCCCGCGCCAAGAGACCTGATTGCGGAAAGGCCACCGTCTGAATCTCGACGCGGCCGGCCAGCGCCTGCCGCGTGGCATGCACGCCTTCCAGGTGTTTCAACCCGGCATCGGTGTCGACGTCGACGTGGGTGCGGATCCGCGTCGTGCCGGCACGGAGAAATGCGAGCGCCAATGCGTGCGAGTGGCTGGCGGCGTCGTGTGCCGTGGCGGCGCGCCAGTTGCGTTCGTTGTCGATGCGATCGGTGAGGGACGGTCCGACCTTGTTCACGTACCAGGCGGAACCCCAGGTCGTCTTGTCCAGATGGGTATGGCCCTCGATGAGGGCCGGCAGCAGCAAGGCGCCGCCGCCGTCTTCGACGCTTATGCCGGGATCGGCATCAAGCCCGGGGCCGATCCGAAGGATGCGGCCGTCGCGCACCAGAACGTCAACGCCCTCGCCTTGTGCCGTGCGGACGTTCTTGAGGAGCAGATCCGCCATCTCAGACTTGAGGCGGCTCGATCCAGAAGAAGCGCTCGCCTTGCCGGACCATGTCGGCGACGCCTTCGGCGCCGATGCGATAGTCCGTGCCCATGAGCGTGGCGCCGCCGTCTTCATGAATATGGATGACGGCCAGCGGGTCGTTGGCCATGGTGTACCAGTAGTAACCGGGCTTGAGATTGTGGAGGTCGGTAGTCATGCGTCGAGTATACAAATAACGTCTCGCTGTTTTCAAAAAGACAACAGAAATGAAGCGGCCTCCTGACAGGTAAGTCGTGACACGTCATACTCCGCACAGAGATTGCGTACGTCTCGACCAGGTGGCACGTGCCGGCCCCGGCCATAACAGCAATAAGCGCGCTAAGCGTTCATCGCGAGGGATACAGCTAGCACATGAAACGGCAGTTACTACAGTTCAGCGAACCGCTCAAGCAAGCCATTCTGGATGGGGCCAAGGTTCAGAGCCGGCGCATCCTCAAGCCGCAGCCGTCCAAGTTCACGACGGTCTGGTACGCGGACGCCGCCGATTCGGGCAGATGGGTGGCCATGGGACCATCACCCGACAATCCTTCCGAAATGCGCAAGACCTCGAGCTGGGTCAGGTGCCCTTACGGCAAATCGGGCGAGACCATCATCCTCGCTGACGAGGCGGGCGCGCCGTTTGCCAGCGCCGTCGTCGTGGGGGTGCGCATTCAGCGGCTGCAAAATCTGACCGAGGCCGACGCGCGGGCCGAAGGCACGCAGTCGCTTTATCAGAGTTCCGCGCTATTGCCGGGCGTGCCGTTGCAGACTGCGTTCGCGTTGATGTGGTGCGAACGTTACGGCTCACATGCGTGGGCGGCCAACCCCTGGGTGTGGGTGGTCGAATACCGGCAGACGACGCCCTACAACAAGTCGGATTACTAGGCGGGCGGGGGGGGGGNNCCCCCCCCCCCCCCCCGCCTGGAGTTGGTTTCCAGGTGTAACGCCGCCCCGCTACTTCAATCAATTCCATCCCATTTCAATCGACTTCAATACCGGTTCCGCCAGAGCGGACGCCTGCTGCCGCACTGCAGCAGTCATGGGCGTCTGAAAACGGGGGCGGTTGCGGATTGTCGCTATTGCGGCCCCGCTGCTTACGAATAGCTGGCGGAAACCGCCGAAAATGGCGGCATTGAATACTCAACTTTGCTGCGACTCGCAGTAGGCAGGTGCAAGATGAAAAAGTGGCTTATTGCAGGTATCGGCGCCGCGGGCTTGATGATCTCGAGTGTTGCCCTCGCGCGCGTGGACGTCGGCATCTCCATCGGCGTGCCGGGCGTCGTCTACCCCGCGCCCGTCTATGTGGCCCCGGCGCCCGTCTACGTGGCGCCGCCTCCACCGGTGTACTACCGTCCCGCGCCTGTGTATGTCGCGCCGCCACCCGTCGTGTATCCGGGGCCGGTGTATTACGGCGGCGGCCGTTACTATGATCGCCGCGACTGGCGCGGCCCTCGGCATGGCCATGGCCACTACCGCGGCCACGGCAATGGTCACCACCGTCATTAAGTTCCAGCTTGCTGCATAAGCAAAGGCCACTCTTGCGAGTGGCCTTTTTTCCGTCGGGACAATGTCCGGTGCCCCGCGCGGCGACCTGTCAGGCAGCGGGGGCCTGGACGGGCTTTGCGGCCAGCGAGGCCGGTTGTTGCAATACCGGTTTGGCCTTTTCATCGACCCAACGCGGCGATTCCTGAACGAGATCAATCCAGCGGCGCGGCGCACTGGACGCCCGCCACCAACCATTATGCGGACGCATGAGCAAACTCCGGTTCACCGTTGAAACGCACACCATTGATGCCCTGAAACAGATGACGGCTTTCCTGTTCTGCTTCGTGCAATTCAGCGAAGGGCGGCTGTCCCGGCACGGTCCAGCATTTTTCGGGTGCGGTACCGCCGATACGGCGGGTCCATATTTGCACCCGATAGCCCTGCTCGTCTTCCTTTGCCACAGAGCATCTCACACGAAAATCTCCAATCATTCTTGAAGTCATGGACAACTCCTTGTTATATAAGTGAATGAAGCGTGTAGAACGCCGGTGTATTGTGCCGTAACTATCCGGCCCTTTTATGCCAAATACACAATTGCTCACATCAAAAATCAAGCACTCACGCGAGCACGATAGCGTTCCAAAACGACAGGAATATGTCGGCAATGATAAAAAAAAACGGAGCCCGAAGGCTCCGTCTTTTTATCCGCCATATGGCCGATGGACGTGCGGCAATATCAGGGCTTGAGTACCGAAATACCGCCCATGTAGGACTGCAGCGCTTCCGGAATCAGCACGCTGCCGTCGGCCTGCTGGTGATTTTCCAGCACGGCGACCAGCGCACGGCCCACGGCCAAACCCGAACCGTTCAGGGTGTGCACGTATTCCGGCTTGCCCTGGGCGTTGCGGAAACGCGCTTGCATGCGGCGGGCCTGGAAGGTTTCGCAGTTGGACACCGACGAAATCTCGCGCCAGGTATTTTGCGCCGGCAGCCAGACTTCCAGGTCATAGGTCTTGGCCGAACCAAAGCCCATGTCGCCCGTGCACAGCAGCACGACGCGGTAAGGCAGATTCAGCAACTGCAGCACGCGCTCGGCGTGGCCGACCATTTCTTCCAACGCGTCGTACGACTGATCCGGCTGCGTGATCTGCACCATTTCAACCTTGTCGAACTGGTGTTGGCGGATCATGCCGCGGGTGTCGCGGCCACCGCTGCCGGCCTCGGAGCGGAAGCACGGCGTGTGGGCAGTGAGCTTGAGCGGCAGATCGGCGGCGGCCTGAATCGCGCCGCTGGCCACGCTGGTCAGCGTGATTTCCGACGTGGAGATCAGATACTGGTCTTCACGCACATACGGCTTGCCCTGGTCGTCGACCTTGGGATCGTCGTCGCCGCCGCCCTTGGAGACCGCGAACATGTCGTCCTTGAACTTGGGCAGCTGGCCGGTGCCGAACAGCGTCGAGGCGTTGACGATGTAGGGGGTGTAGCACTCGGTGTAGCCGTGCGTGCCCGTTTGCAGGTCCAGCATGAACTGGGCCAGCGCGCGGTGCAGGCGAGCGATGGGGCCGCGCATGAACGAAAAGCGCGCGCCCGACAGCTTGGCGGCCATGTCGAAGTCCAGGCCCAGCGGTTCGCCCAGCGCCACGTGGTCGCGCGGCTCGAAACCCAGCGCGGGCGGGTTGCCGTCAGCGCCCGCTTCACCGGGCAGCCAGCGGCGGACCTCGACGTTGTCATCGGCGGACTCGCCCAGCGGCACGCTGGCGTGGGGCAGGTTCGGCACCGACATCAGCAGGTCGTTGAGCGGCTGCTGCAGCGCGGCCAGCTCTTCCTCGAGTTGCTTCAGGCGCTCGGGCACGGCCTGCGATTCCGCCATGACGGCGCTGGCGTCCTCGCCCTTGGCCTTCAGTTGGCCGATCTGCTTGGCCAGCGCGTTGCGGCGGGCTTGCAGGGACTCGGTTTCGGTCTGGACGGCCTTGCGGCGAGACTCCAGGTCGTTGAACCGTTCCGTGTCGAAGGCGACGCCGCGGGTCTTGAGGCGGTCTACGACGGTTTGCAGGTCTTTACGCAGCAGTATCGGGTCTAGCATGGTGAGGTCGGTGAGGTTGCAAAAAATGGCGGCGGGGCTTGCCCGTCACCGGTTCTTGGCGCGTTCCTGCGCGTCCAGCTCGCGCAGGAATGCCAGCTTCTGCTGGATTTTAGCCTCCAGGCCACGATCGGTCGGCCGATAGAAGGAAGGCTTGAGTCCATCAGGGAAATATTGCTCGCCCGCGGCGTAGCCGTGGGGCTCGTCGTGCGCGTAGCGGTAGGCCTTGCCGTGGCCCAGTTGTTTCATCAATTTGGTCGGCGCGTTGCGCAGGTGGATCGGCACCGGCGCGCTGCCGTGTTCCGCCGCGAACTTGCGCGCCTGGTTGTACGCGTTGTAGACGGCGTTGGACTTGGCGGCGCACGCCATGTAGACCACCGCCTGCGCCAGCGCGAGCTCGCCTTCGGGGGAACCGAGGCGCTCGTAGATGTCGGCGCCGTTTACCGCCAGATCCGTGGCGCGGGGGTCGGCCAGGCCGATGTCTTCGACCGCCATACGCACCAGGCGCCGCGACAGGTATTTGGGATCGGCGCCGCCGTCGATCATGCGGCAGAACCAGTACAGCGCCGCATCCGGATTGGAGCCGCGCACCGACTTGTGCAGCGCGCTGATCTGATCGTAGAAGGCGTCGCCGCCCTTGTCGAAGCGCCGCAGATTCTGCGACAGGGAGATTTCCAGCCAGGCGGCATCCACCGTGTCGCGTCCGGCGGACTGCGCCGATTCGGCCACGACTTCCACCGCGCTGATCAGCCGGCGCGCATCGCCATCGGCCCAGGCGGCCAGTTGTTCCCGCGCGTCCGGTTCGATGCGGATGGCCGCGCCGTCGTCTTGTCCTTCGTTGAGCGCCTGCACGGCGCGGTCAACCAGTTGCTGCAGCTCTTCGGCCGTCAGCGACTGCAACACGTAGACGCGCGCCCGCGACAGCAAGGCGGAGTTGACCTCGAACGAGGGATTTTCGGTCGTTGCGCCAATGAACGTGAACAGTCCGCTTTCGACATACGGCAGGAAGGCATCCTGCTGCGCCTTGTTGAAGCGGTGAACCTCGTCAACGAAAAGAATCGTGCGGCGGCCCTGGCCTTGCGCAATCTGCGCCACCGTCACGGCGTCGCGGATGTCTTTGACGCCGCCCAGCACGGCCGAGATGGCGATGAACTGCGCGTCGAAGCCGTCGGCCATCAGACGCGCCAGCGTGGTCTTGCCCACGCCCGGCGGCCCCCAGAAGATCATGGAGTGCGGACGGCCGGATTCGAAGGCGACGCGCAGCGGCTTGTCGGGTCCCAGCAGGTGCGACTGGCCGACCACGTCGGCCAGGGTGCGGGGACGCAGGCGTTCGGCCAGGGGAACGTAGGGCCGATGCGCAGGATCGGCCGCGAAGAGATCGTTGCTCATTGGCAGCAGATGAAGAAATACAGCAAGGATTTCAAGCCTGCATTACACCATGTCCGGCTCGGCCCCCTTGCTTGCCAGCCGCCCCGCGCGGCGGCAGCGCGCCAGGCCTACGCCAGTTCGGGCGGACCGAACCGTCGGTTGGCCAGCACGGGCAAGACCTTGCGCGCATGGGCCAGCCGTTCCGGGTCGATGTCCGCAAAGACCAGCGCGGGCGCTTCGCCGGCCCGCGCCGTGACGACGCCCAGCGGATCCACGACCATGCTGCACCCGATATTGCGTTCGCCGCATTCGCCGGTGGCCGCGACGTAGCAGGTGTTTTCCAACGCCCGGGCGGTGACCAGGACTTCCCAATGCATTTCCTTGAGCGGACCCCGCACCCAGGCGGCCGGCAGCACCAGCAGGTCGGCGCCGTCCAGCGCCAGCCGGCGGGCCAGTTCCGGAAAGCGCACGTCGTAGCAGGTCATCAGCCCCACGCGCAGCCCGGCGATGTCCAGCAGCGGCGGGATGTCGGTGCCGGCAGTGACATTGGTGGATTCCTTCATGGTGAAGGCGTCGTACAGGTGCAGCTTGCGGTACTGCGACAGGATCTGGCCGTCGCGGATGGTGACCAGCGTGTTCCACACGCGGCCCTCGCCCGTCGGCACGTGGACGCACATCATCGTGGCCAGGTCCGAACCGCGGCTGGCGTCGAGC
This sequence comes from Achromobacter sp. UBA5777, assembly GCF_002418565.1. NCBI lineage: Bacteria > Pseudomonadati > Pseudomonadota > Betaproteobacteria > Burkholderiales > Alcaligenaceae > Achromobacter > Achromobacter sp. UBA5777. The sequence continues at coordinate 45,962 of NZ_DIEJ01000161.1, forward strand.
AGACGCGTGATGAACGGGCCGTCCAGCGGCTGCGCGGCCTTGAGCACGATCTGCGGGTCGGTGATGTCGCGGGCCAGGATGCCTTCGGGCAGGACCAGCAGCCCCGCCCCGCCGGCGCGGGCGCGTTCCATCAGATCGATGCAGACCTGCGCGTTTTCTTCCCAGACGCGGCTGACGGCGAACTGGCCCAGGGCGACTTTCAGCATGGCTTTTCCTTTGTCGAAGCACGGACGCGCCCTGTGGGGCGCGCGCATGGACCTATTTTCCCACCGTCGGCGCGACCCGGGCTACGGGAAACTCCTAGCTCCCGCTTGTAAATTTCTTTCACGATAATGAAAAAATCCAGTTTTGACGTAAATATTTTCCATACCGGACCGCCGCCATGACCAACTCATCCTCCCCCGCAGCGCCGCTGGACGTGAACGGCAAAGGCCTGGGCGCGTTTCCCGAGTCCTGTACCACCGCCGACGTGGCGGCGCTCAACTGGAATCTGCTGAACGAAGACGTCAGCCTGCCCGTCGCCGTGCTGTACGAGGCGCGCGTGCGCCACAACCTGCAGTGGATGCAGCAGTTCATGGAGGCCTATCACGTCAAGCTGGCGCCGCACGGCAAGACGACGATGAGCCCGGCCCTGTTCAAGCGTCAGATCGACAACGGCGCGTGGGGCATCACGCTGGCCACCGCGCCGCAGGTGCTGGCGGCCTACCAGCACGGCGTGCGCCGGGTGCTGATGGCCAACCAGCTCGTGGGCCGCGCCAACATGGCCATCATTGCGCGGCTGCTGCAGGATCCCGCCTTTACGTTCTTCTGCATCGTGGATTCGGCCGCCAACGCCGCGCAACTGGGCAAGTTCTTCGGCGACCAGGGCAAGGTGCTGCCCGTGCTGATCGAACTGGGTCCGGCCGGTGGACGCACCGGCGTGCGCGATGACGCACAGTTGCAGGCCGTGGCCGACGAGATCGCCCGCTGGCCCGGCCTGGCGCTGGCCGGCATCGAAGTCTACGAAGGCGTATTGCAGGAAGAAGGCGCCATCCGCGCGTTCCTGCGCCGCGCCACGGATGCGCTGCGGGGCTTGGCCGCCGCAGGCCGCCTGCGCAAGAACGGGCCGGCCATCATCTCCGGCGCCGGTTCGGCCTGGTTCGACGTCGTGGCCGAGGAATTCTCGCAACTGGACATCGGCAGCCCGTTGGAAGTCGTGCTGCGTCCGGGTTGCTACCTGTCGCACGACGTGGGCATCTATCGCACCGCGGCCGAGCGGATCAACGCGCAGAACCCGGTGGCGCGCAAGATGGAACCCGGCTTGCAACCCGCCTTGCAGGTCTGGGCCTACGTGCAGTCGCTGCCCGAGCCCGGCCGCGCCATCATCGCGATGGGCAAGCGCGACGCCGCCTTTGACGCGGGCCTGCCCACTCCCGCCCTGCTGTACCGGCCCGGCTCGGTGCAGCCCGGCGCCGCGCCGTCGCACTGGAAGCTGTCCGCGATGATGGACCAGCACGCCTTCATGCAGGTGGGCGACGGCGACGACATCCAGGTCGGCGACATGATCGCCTTCGACATCTCGCATCCCTGCCTGACGTTCGACAAGTGGCGTCAGGTGCTGCTGGTGAATGAGCACTACGGCGTCACCGGCGTGGCCGAAACCTTCTTCTAGTCCCCCTGCCCGCGGCACCGCGCCAGGCCCCAAGGGGACCGCAGCATCCGGGCACCCGGCGCGCATCCGATTTCACGCGACAACCTGTTTCTGTTCCTCTGGAGAGAGAATCATGAACTTCCGTACCTCCCGGCGAGGCGGTGGGCTGAAGAGCCTGCTCGCGGCCGGCGCAATTGGCTTGACCGCTTTGTCGACCCCCGCCCTCTGTGCCACGCCGGTCAAGGGAGGCACGATCTCTGTCGCCACCATCGGCGAGCCGCCGACGCTGGACCCGATGACCAGCACCGCCGATCTGGTGGGCATCCTGACCCAGCATTTCTTCGAGACGCTGTACACCTTTGACGCCAAGTGGAACCTGACGCCGCTGCTGGCCGACAAGATGCCGGAAGTGTCCGCCGACGGACTGGTCTATACGATCCCGCTGCGCCAGGGCATCACGTTCCATGACGGCTCGAAGATGGATTCGTCCGACGTGCTGGCGTCGCTGAAGCGCTGGACCGAGACCGCCACGCGCGGCAAGATGGCCGCCAAGATCATCAGCGGCATCGAGGCCCCGGACGCCAACACGATCCGCATCACGCTCAAGCAGCCGTACGCGCCGCTGACCGCGCTGCTGGCCATGAACAACAGCGCCGCGGTCGTCATGCCCAAGGGCAAGATCGCGCCGTCCCTGACCGAATTTATCGGCACCGGTCCCTATCAACTCAAGGCCCGCGTGCCCGACCAGTACGTGCAACTGGTCCGCTTTGACGGCTACAAGCAGCGCGAAGGCGAGCCCAACGGCTACGGCGGCGCGCGCAAGCAGTACCTGGACGAGATCCGTTTCGTGCCGGTCAGCAACGCGAACACCCGCGTGGAAAGCGCGGTGGCCGGGCAGTTCGACTACGTGGACTCGCTGCCCGTGGAGTCGCTGCCCAAGCTGAAGAACGGCCGCTCCGATCCGGTCATGCTCAAGCCCTTCGGCTGGCCTCGCCTGGTGCTCAACACCAGGCAGGGCATCATGTCGAACCAGGCCGTGCGCCAGGCGGTGCAGCTGGCTCTGAACGAAGAAGACATGCTGTTCGCCGCGTTCGGCGACAAGAACTTCTACAAGCTCAACGGCGACCTGTATCCGGAAGGCTTCCCGTGGGCCACGTCGCTGGGCGGCAAGGTCTACAACAAGGGCGACGCTGCGGCGGCCAAGAAGCTTGTCGACAGCGCCAACGTGCAGGACCGCAAGATCCGCATCCTGACCAGCCAGCAGTACGAGTTCCATTACAAAATGGCGCTGGTTGCCGCCGAATACCTGAAGGCCGCCGGTTTCACGGTGGACATGCAGGTCGTGGATTGGGCCACGCTGACGCAACGCCGCCAGGATCCGGCCGTGTGGGACATTTTCATTACCCACAGCCCCTTCCTGCCTGAGCCCGCGCTGATCGACTTCCCGTCCAAGGACGCGCCGGGCTGGTGGGACACGCCGCGCCGCAATCAGGTGCTGGACGCCTTCAACCAGGCCGGGTCGCAGGAAGAGCGCGTCAAGCGCTGGGCCGATGTTCAGCAGGCCGTGTACGACGAAGTGCCGTTCATCAAGGTCGGCGACTTCAACGCGCAGGCCGCGCGCTCGCCGTCGCTGCAAGGCACCCAGGCAGTGCCGTGGCCGTACTTCTGGAACGCCTGGAAGGCGGCCAAGTAAGCCCGTGCCCCGGCGGGCGGCCGCTGCCGCCCGCCACCGCAGACCGCGCGATCCGCTCGCGCCCACGAGAATGATTTCCAGGACTTCACCGTGTTGCGTTATCTCTTGAATCGGCTGGTCGGGCTGGTGGCCGTGATGTTCATCGTCGCGACCATCGTGTTCGTCATCATCCGCCTCACGCCCGGCGACCCGGCCGCCGTGATGCTCGGCCCGCAGGCCAGCCAGCAGGACATCGCCGCCCTGCGCGCGCAGCTGGGGCTGGACCAGCCCGTGGCGATGCAGTACGTGTCGTGGCTGGGCAAGCTGCTGCAGGGCGACCTGGGCCAGTCCATCTTCATGAACAAGCCGGTGCTGGCGGCGCTGGCCGACCGCGCCGAACCCACGATCCTGCTGACGCTGATGTCGCTATTGATCGCCAGTGCCATCGCGCTGCCTGTCGGGATTCTGTCGGCGGTCAAACGCGGCACCACGCTGGACCAGTCGGTGCTGTCGTTCTCGATGTTCACATCCAGCGTGCCGAGCTTCTGGCTGGGGCTGCTGCTGATGCAGGTATTCTCCGTGAAACTGGGCTGGCTGCCGGTGGCCGGCTATGGCGGGCCGGACGCCTCGCTGGCCACGCGCCTGTCGCACCTGATCCTGCCTGCGGTCGTGCTGGGACTGGTGAATTCGGCGCTGATTACCCGCTTCATCCGCGCCAGCATGCTGGACGTGCTGCGCGACGACTACGTGCGCACGGCGCGCGCCAAGGGGCTGCCGGAACGCAAGGTCATCCTGAAGCATGCGGTGCGCAACGCCCTGATTCCGATCCTGACGGTGCTTGGATTGACCACAGCGCTGCTCATCAGCGGCGCCGTGGTGACCGAGACCGTGTTCGGCCTGCCCGGCGTGGGCAGCCTGGTGGTGTCGGCCGTGCTGCGGCGGGATTATCCGGTCATCCAGGGCGCGTTGCTGATCATCGCGGCCATCTACGTGCTGATCAATCTGTTCATCGACCTGCTGTACCTCGTGGTCGACCCCCGCGTGCGTTACTGAGCCATCGACATGACGACTGCAACTTCCATGAATCCCGGCTCGGACCGCTGGCAGGTCCTGCGCCTGCTGGTGGCGCGCAAGACGGTGCTGATCAGTCTCATCGTGATCGTGGTGCTGGCGGCCGCCGCGCTGCTGGCGCCGTGGATCAGCCCCTACGATCCGTTCAAGCTGTCCATCATGAACCGCCTGAAGGCGCCTGGCGCCGCGCACTGGTTCGGCACCGACGACTTCGGCCGCGACGTGTTCAGCCGCGTCATCCACGGCGGACGGCTGTCGCTGATGGTCGGCTTTTCCGTCGTCATCCTGTCCAGCGTCTTGGGCATCGCGCTGGGACTGATCGCCGGGTTCTTCCGCACCGCCGACAAGTTCGTGTCGCGGCTGATCGACGCGATGATGGCGTTTCCCGACATCCTGCTGGCGATCTCGCTGGTGGCTGCGCTGGGGCCGTCGCTGGTCAACGTGGTGATCGCGCTGGGCATCGTGTACACGCCGCGCCTGGCGCGCATCGTACGGGCCTCGACGCTCGTGATCCGCGAGCTGCCCTTTGTGGAAGCGGCCCGCGCGCTGGGCGTGCCCACGTGGCGCATCGTCACCGTGCACGTGCTGCGCAACCTGGTGTCGCCGATTCTGGTGCAAGGCACCTTCATCTTCGCGTACGCGATTCTGGCCGAAGCGGGCCTGTCGTTTCTGGGCGTGGGCGTGTCGCCCGACATTCCGACCTGGGGCACCATGATCAACGCCGGCCAGCAGTACATGGGCTCGGCGGACTGGATCATGATCTTTCCCGGCATCGCCATCGTGCTGTCCGTGCTGTCGCTGCAACTGGTGGGCGACGGCCTGCGCGACGTTCTCGATCCGCGCCTGCGCAAGGAGCTGTAAACATGACCGCAAGCACCCGAGACATCGTGCTGTCGGTGGAAGGCCTGAAGACCTGGTTCCACAGCCGCGACGGCATCGCCAAGTCGGTGGACGGCGTCACCTTCGACCTCGCCCGCGGCGAGACGCTGGCCATCGTCGGTGAATCCGGTTCCGGCAAGTCCGTGACCAGCCTGTCCATCATGGGCCTCTTGCCCAAGCCGGCGGGCCGCATCGAGGCCGGCAAGATCCTGTTCCGCGACCGCCAGGGCGTCCAGCACGATCTGGCGCACGCCACGCCCGCCACGCTGCAACGCATCCGCGGCGCCGAGATCGCGATGATCTTCCAGGAGCCCATGACCAGCCTGAACCCGCTGTACACCGTGGGCGACCAGATCGCCGAGGCGGTGCTGCAGCACGAAGGGGGTTCGCGCGCCGCGGCATTGAAGCGCGCCCGCGAGATGCTGGAGCGCGTGGAGATCCCGGCGGCCGACCGCCGCGTCAACGAGTACCCGCATCAGATGTCGGGCGGCATGCGCCAGCGCGTGATGATCGCGCTGGCCCTGGCGTGCAATCCCGCCGTGCTGATCGCCGACGAACCCACGACGGCGCTGGACGTGACGGTGCAGGCGCAGATCCTGGACCTGCTGCGCCGCCTGCAGGCCGAGATGAACATGAGCATCCTCTTCATCACGCACAACCTGGGCGTGGTGGCCGAGATCGCGCATCGCGTGGCCGTCATGTACGCCGGGCGCGTGGTCGAGGACGCCGGCGTCTACGACCTGTTCGAAAAGCCCACGCATCCCTACACGCGCGGCCTGCTGTCCTGTCTGCCGACCGCCGCGCTGCTGGCATCCGGTGAGCGCCTGCGCGCCATTCCCGGCAACGTGCCCAGCGTGCTGTCGCTGCCGGCCGGCTGCACGTTTGCGCCGCGCTGCCCGTTGGCGGCGGACGACTGCCGCGCCGGCGTCCCCGACCTGGTGACGGTACAGGCCGAACACCGCGCGCGCTGCATCAAGGTGAATCCGCTATGACGAGCATTCCGACTCCCCGCGCCGCCGAGCCGCTGGTGCGCATCGACGACCTGAAGGTCCACTTTCCGACTTCGCAGTCACGCAACGCCCCCGTCGTGCGCGCCGTGGACGGCGTGAGCTTCGACGTGCCGCGCAACACCATCGTCGGCCTGGTCGGCGAATCCGGGTCCGGCAAGACCACCACCGGCCGCGCGCTGCTGCGCCTGTTCGCGCCCACCGCGGGTCGCATCGTGTTCGACGGGCATGACATCACTAAGCTGAACGAAAAGCAGATGCTGCCGTGGCGCCGCCGCATGCAGATCGTGTTTCAGGACCCGTACGCCAGCCTGAATCCGCGTATGACGGTGGCCGAAATTCTGGGCGAGGCGCTGGACACGCACAAGCTGGCGCAGAACCGCCGCGCCGAGCGGATCGGCGAACTCCTGGAACGCGTGGGCCTGAATGCGGACCACAGCCGCCGCTATCCGCACGAATTTTCCGGCGGTCAGCGCCAGCGCATCGGCATCGCCCGCGCGCTGGCGGTTGAGCCGGACTTCATCGTGGCCGATGAACCCGTATCCGCGCTGGACGTGTCGGTGCAGGCGCAGGTGCTTAACCTGCTGCAGGACCTGCAACGCGACCTGGGCCTGACCATGCTGTTCGTAGCGCATGACCTGGCCGTGGTGGATTACCTGTGCGACGACGTCGTGGTGATGTACCTGGGCCGCGTCATGGAACGCGGGCCGACCAGCGAGGTCTACGCCCGCCCCCGCCATCCCTACACGCGCGCGCTGTTGTCTGCCGCGCCCGTGCCGGATCCGCGCGCCCCGCGTTCGCGTATCCTCCTGAAGGGCGATATCCCGAGCCCGGTGAACCCGCCTTCCGGCTGCGTGTTCCGCACGCGCTGCCCGCACGCCATCGACGCCTGTGCCGCGGCCGTGCCGCCGGCCGTCGGCGTCAGCGCGGACCACTACGTGTCCTGCATCCGACTCGACGATCCCGCGCTCGCGGGCTGAGCCCGCCCGAATTGATCCAGGAATCACACATGAACATCATCCGCGACATCGTCTTCCAGATACGCAGTCGGCGGGACGCATTGAGCGTGACCGAACGCAAGGTGGCCGACGCCATTCTGGACGACATCATCTGGAGCGCAAGCGCCACCGTGGACCAGCTTGCCGCCAAGGCCGGCGTCAGCATCGCCACCATCTCGCGCTTTGCGCGCACGGTGGGCTGCGACGACACGCGCGACCTGAAGATGAAGCTGGCGCAGGCCAGCACGGTGGGCAGCCGCTTTCTGGATCCCAGCGCGCCGGCCGAAGAAAGCACCTTCTACGCCCGCATCTACGCCGACATCGAAAGTACATTGCGCGCGCATCTGCCGGCCTTCACCGAGCAGCTGTTCGAAGCGGCCGCGTCCATCGTGGACGGGGCGCGCATGATCTACGTCTTCGGCATGGGCGGCGCATCCGCGGTGCTGGCGCAGGAAGTGCAGTCGCGCCTGGTGCGGCTGGGCTATCCCATTGCTGTCTACAGCGACGCCGTGCTGCTGCGCATGGTGGCGGCCACGCTGGATGAACGCGACGCCGTACTGGTACTGTCGGCATCGGGCCTCACGCCTGAAATCGTGGGCGCGGCGCGCATCGTCAAGCAGTACCGCGCCAGCATCGTCGCCATCACGGACGCCTCGTCCGAACTGGCGAAACTGGCCGACGTCGTGCTGCCCATCCGCACCGACGAAACCGACTTCATCTACAAGCCCTCGGCCTCGCGCTACGCGATGATGCTGGCCATCGACCTGCTGTCGACCGAACTGGCCATGCTGAACCAGGAAGAAAACCGAGAACGCCTGCGCCGCATCAAGCTGGCGCTGGACGAGCACCGCGGCGGACCGAACCGCCTGCCGTTGGGCGATTGATCTGGAAACCAAGATGTACGACACCCTCATAGGCAACGTCCGGATCCTGGACGGCTCCGGCGGTCCGGAAATCCGCGCCAGCGTGGCGCTGGAAGGCGGCCGCATTGCCGCCATCGGCGACCTGCCTGGCGCCCCGGCGCGTCAGATCATCGACGGCACCGACCTGGCGCTGGCCCCAGGCTTCATCGACGTCCACACGCACGACGACACCAACGTCATCCGCACGCCGGACATGCTGCCCAAGCTGTCCCAGGGTGTGACGACGGTGGTCGTGGGCAATTGCGGCATCAGCGCCTCGCCGGTGTCGCTGCGCGGCGATCCGCCCGACCCGATGAACCTGCTGGGCAAGCGCGAGGACTTCCGCTACGCCACCTTTGCCGACTACACCCGCGCCATCGAGGCCGCGGGGCCGGCGGTGAATGTGGCCGCGCTGGTCGGGCACACCGCCTTGCGCAGCAATCACATGGACCGGCTGGACCGGGCGGCGACGCGGGAAGAAGTGCTGGCGATGCGCGAACAGTTGCGCGATGCGTTGGCGCACGGCGCGATCGGCCTGAGCACGGGCCTGGCCTATGCATCGGCGTTCGAGGCGGATACGGCCGAGGTCAAGCTGCTGGCCGAGGCGTTGGACGAGTTCGGCGCGCTGTACACGACGCATCTGCGCTCGGAGTTCGCCGCCATCCTGGAGGCCATGCAGGAAGCCTTCGACATCGCCCTGCATGCGCGCGTGCCGGTGGTGGTGTCGCACCTGAAATGCGCGGGCGCCGGCAATTGGGGCCGCACGAAAGAGGTGCTGTTCGCGCTGGAGAACGCGGGGCGCATGCAGCACGTGGGCTGCGACTGCTATCCGTATTCGGCCAGTTCGTCGACGCTGGACTTAAAGCAGGTCACGGACGAATTCGACATCGACATCACGTGGTCCGAGCCGCATCCGGAACAGGCGCGCCGCAAGCTCGCGGCCATCGCGGCCGACTGGGGCGTGACGCTGCTGGAAGCGGCAAAGCGGCTTCAACCGGCCGGTGCGGTGTATCACAACATGCACGAGGACGACGTGCGCCGTGTGCTGTCGCACCGCCTCACGATGGTCGGATCAGACGGCCTGCCGAACGATCCCATGCCGCATCCACGGTTGTGGGGCGCCTTTCCCCGCGTGCTGGGCCACTACAGCCGCGACGTGGGCCTGTTTCCGCTGGCTCAGGCCGTGCACAAGATGACCGGCCTGTCCGCCGCGCGCTTCGGCCTGGCCGGGCGCGGCTTCGTGCGTGAGGGTTATCACGCTGACTTGGTGCTGTTCAACCCCGACACCGTCATCGACAGCGCCACTTTCGCTGAGCCCGTCCAGACTGCGGCAGGCATCGAGGCGGTGTGGGTCAACGGCGTCCTGTCTTACCGCAAGGGCCGGGCCACCGGCGAGCGCGCCGGCCGTTGGCTGCCGCGCAGCGGCGACCTGCGAAAGTCTTACCCCGATCTATCGGCCGCCTGACCGCGGCGGCATCCGGACATCTTCAAGGAGAACCATCCCATGAGCGCTACCCCCACTCCCGACAACAACGGCATCACCCGCTACGGCGTGGCCGGTGGCACCGGCCAGGGCGGCTCGCACATGCCCTTCGCCCGGGCTGTCGCCGCGGACGGCTGGCTGTATGTGTCCGGCCAGGTGCCGATGGACAACGGCGAAGTGATCGAAGGCGGCATCGTCGCGCAAAGCCACAAGGCCATCCAGCAGGTGCTGGCGATCCTGCAGGAAGCCGGCTACGGTCCCGAACACGTCGTGCGCTGCGGCGTCTGGCTGGACGACGCGCGGGATTTTGCGTCGTTCAACAAGGTGTTCAAGGAGTACTTCGGCGCGAATCCGCCAGCGCGTGCCTGCGTGCAGTCGAGCCTGGTCGTGGACGCCAAGGTGGAAGTCGACTGCGTCGCGTATAGGAGCCCCCACGCCGCGACCACCAACGTGGTCTAGCTGCCCCCAAAGGGGGCTGCCCCGCCTTGGGGCGGCCCGGCGGCGGGGCGCATGCTAACGGAAGGTGTCTGACACCGCCGTCAAAACGAAAATGCCCGGTTTTCACCGGGCATTCTGCATTGGGCTGGAGCCAGCACCGCGCTACATCTTCACCACGTCCACGCCCTTGGGCGCGGTGAACTGAAATTCCTTGGCGGGCAGTTGCGGGTTGGCCTGAATGCCTGACAGGTCCACGCGCGTGGTTTGCCCGAACGAATCCAGCAGTTCCACGCGCACCGGCAGGTTGTTCTTCATACCGATGTCCACGCGCGAGAACCCGGCGTCGGCCGTGCGCGGCTTGGCGCGCAGCCAATCCACGCCGTCCTTGGCGGGCAACGCGGACACGTCGAAGGATTGCTCGAGCGATCCCGAGCCAAAGAGAATGGCCGCAGGCGAAGTGCCGATGGCGGCGTCAACCTTGCGCTCGGTGACCTGTGCCAGGTCCGGGTCGAACTGGAACACCTGGCGGCCGTCGGAAATGACCAGCTGCTCATAGGGCTTTTGCACGGCCCACTTGAACTTGCCGGGCCGCTGGAACGAGAACACGCCGGTCTGCGCGGGCTGCGTCCGGCCCTGATCGTTCACGGTGTATTGCGAGAACGATCCCGTGGCCGACGTGACCGTGGTCACGAAGGCGCGCAATTGCTCCTGCGCGCTGGCGGCCAGCACCAAGGTCGGCGACAGGCCCAGAACCGCAACGGCGGCCAGGCGTTGATACGTCTTCATCATGCTTCCTCTCGGGCGGCGGCTGCGGGAACCAGGATCTCGCGGTTCCCATTGGACTGCATCGCCGACACCATACCCGATTGCTCCATCTGCTCGAGTAACCGGGCCGCACGGTTGTAACCAATACGCAGGTGACGCTGCACCAGCGAGATCGACGCGCGGCGATGCTTGAGCACGACTTCGCAGGCCTGGTCGTACATCGGGTCTGATTCCGCGTCGCCGCCGATGCCCGTGACGCTGCTGGCGCCCTCGGCGCCGTCGCCGTCCAGGCCGCCTTCCAGGAGGCCCTCGACGTAATTGGGCTCACCCTGCGACTTCAGGCTCTCGACCACGCGATGGACTTCGTCGTCGCTGCAGAAAGCGCCGTGCACCCGCACCGGCAGGCCCGTGCCCGGCGGCATGTACAGCATGTCGCCCTGACCCAGCAGCGTTTCCGCACCCATCTGGTCAAGAATGGTGCGCGAGTCGATCTTGGACGACACCTGGAACGCGATGCGGGTCGGAATATTGGCCTTGATGAGGCCGGTGATCACGTCCACGCTGGGACGCTGCGTGGCCAGGATGAGGTGGATGCCGGCGGCGCGCGCCTTCTGCGCCAAGCGGGCGATGAGTTCTTCGATCTTCTTGCCGACGACCATCATCAGGTCGGCGAGCTCGTCGATGACGACCACGATGGTCGGCAGCGGCGACAGCGGCTCGGGCTGATCGGGCGTCAGCGAGAACGGATTGGGGATCGGCTCTTCGCGCTTGATCGCATCGCGGATCTTGGTGTTGTAGCCGGCCAGGTTGCGCACGCCCATCTTGCTCATCAGGCGATAGCGCTTTTCCATTTCGCCCACGCACCAGTTCAGCGCGTTGGACGCCTGGCGCATGTCGGTGACGACCGGCGCCAGCAAATGCGGGATGCCTTCATAGACGCTCATTTCGAGCATCTTGGGATCGATCAGGATCAGGCGGGTGTGCGAGGCGTCGGCCTTGTACAGCAGCGACAGGATCATCGCGTTGATCCCGACGGACTTGCCCGACCCGGTTGTGCCGGCCACCAGCAGGTGAGGCATCTTGGCCAGATCGGCCACCACCGGATTGCCGGCGATATCCTTGCCCAGCGCCATGGTGACGACGGAATGGCTGGCGTGGTAGGTCTGCGAACCCAGGATCTCGGACAGGCGCACCATCTGGCGGCGAGGATTGGGCAGTTCCAGCCCCATCAGATTCTTGCCGGGAATCGTTTCAACAACGCGGATGCTGACCAGGCTGAGCGCCCGCGCCAGGTCCTTGGCCAGGTTGACGATCTGGCTGCCCTTCACGCCGGTGGCCGGTTCGATCTCGTAGCGGGTGATGACCGGGCCGGCCTGCGCGGCGACCACGGTGACCGACACGCCGAAGTCGGCCAGCTTCTTTTCGATGAGGCGCGAGGTGAATTCGATGGTCTCGGCCGAGACGGTTTCCTGATTGTTCAGGGGCGGATCGAGCAGACCGAGGGTGGGCAGGTCGCCTTCGGCGCCGCCCGTGGGCGGGAAGAACAGCGATTGCTGCTTTTCCTTTTCAACGCGCTCGGACTTGGGCACGACGGTGATGGCCGGTTCAATACGCACCGGCTGCTCGTGCACCAGCTTTTCCTGCTTGGCCACGACCTGTTCGGTGCGCACGGCCTTGGCGACTTCGCCGACCTTGCGGTCCTGACGCGCGGTATACGAATTGCGCATCTTGCGGACCAGGCCTTCCAGCCAGGAACCGACGCGCTCGGCCACCGCCAGCCACGAAAACGAGAAAAACAGGCTGAGCCCGATGGCCAGCATGACCAGGAAGGCCAGCGTGGCGCCGGTAAAGCCGATGCTGCTGCCGATCAGGCCGGCCAGCATCTGGCCGATGACCCCGCCCGCGCCGCTGGCCGTTTCCGAGGCGCCCGGCAGGTGCGTGCCGCGGCTAGCCAGGCGCAGGGCTTCCATGCCCAGCGAGCCCACCATCAGCAGAAAGAAGCCGATGCCCTCTTCCCAATGAACACGCGGCAGCACTTCGGGCTGCTTGCTATTGGCCACGCGCAACTGCGCGGCCAGCCGCCGGTAACCGGCGCGCACGCGGTGCAGCAGCAGGATGACCCACCACCAGGCGGAAAAACCGAATAGATAAAGGAGGATGTCCGCCAGATAGGCGCCCAGGCGTCCCCCCTGGTTGCGAACGACATCGCCCGGAACCGAGTGCGACCAGCCAGGGTCGGACGCGCTCCAGGTGGCGAGCACCAGGGTAAGCCAGGCCGCCAGGGCGGCAAATAGGATCCAGCGGGCTTCGCGCAGCAACGCGGAAATGCGCGTTTGCAGCGGTGAAGGTCCGTTGCGGGTGTTGCGCGAGGCGCGCGGAGAAGCAGTCGAGATACGCGGCATGCGGCTCATTATAATTGGGCGTTACCCTAAAGATACCTGCCCATGTCCACGCCTACGCACGCTAAAGTTTTGATACTCGGTTCCGGCCCCGCCGGTTACACGGCGGCCGTCTATGCGGCACGCGCCAATCTTAACCCTGTTCTTGTTACAGGTTTGGCCCAAGGCGGCCAGCTCATGACCACCACGGACGTCGACAATTGGCCGGCCGACGCGGATGGCGTGCAGGGCCCCGATCTGATGCAACGCTTCCAGAAGCACGCCGAACGCTTCAACACGGAAATGCTGTTCGACCACATCGCCAAGGTCGACCTCTCCAAGCGTCCCTTCACCTTGACCGGCGACACCGGCAAGATCTACACCTGCGACGCGCTGATCATCGCGACCGGCGCCTCGGCCAAATACCTGGGCCTGCCGTCCGAACAGTCCTTCATGGGCCGCGGCGTGTCGGGCTGCGCCACTTGCGACGGTTTCTTCTACCGCAACCAGGACGTGGTCGTGGTCGGTGGCGGCAACACCGCCGTCGAGGAAGCCCTGTACCTGTCCAACATCTGCCGCAAGGTCACGCTGATCCACCGCCGCGACAAGTTCCGCGCCGAGCCCATCCTGGTCGACAAGCTGATGAGCAAGGTCGAAAACGGCAACATGGAGCTCAAGCTCTTCCACACGCTGGAAGAAGTGCTGGGCGACGACAGCGGCGTGACCGGCGTGCGTGTTCGCCACGTGGACACCGGCACGACCGAAGACATGCCGGTCACCGGCGCGTTCATCGCCATCGGCCACCAGCCCAACACAGAAATCTTCCAGGGCCAGCTCGAAATGAAAGACGGCTACATCGTCACCAAGAGCGGCCTGTCCGGCATGGCCACCATGACCTCGGTGCCCGGCGTGTTTGCCGCCGGCGACGTGCAGGACCACGTCTACCGCCAGGCCATCACCAGCGCCGGCACGGGCTGCATGGCCGCCCTGGACGCCCAACGGTGGTTGGAGAATGCGGGGCAATAAGGTCGGCGTGGCCGACCTGAAACGCCTGAAGAAAGACCTGCAGGAAGAGCGCGAGCGCGCCGCCCTCGCCCCGCAACGGGCGGCGGCAGCGTCCGCGCGCGCGCCATCGCCCCCCGAGGACGATCTGGCGGCGTTCAAGCGTTCGATGAAGTCCGTCACGCCGATCCGGCACACGGAACGCGTCTCGCACAGGCCCCCCGCGGAACCCGCGCCCGCCCTGCGCCGCGCCA
>NZ_DIEJ01000181.1:0-2503 GCF_002418565.1 Achromobacter sp. UBA5777
GCCTGCACCCGCAGCGCCTGCACCCGCAGCGCCTGCGCCGTCCGCCAAGGGCAGCCGGGGAAGCGCCATGCCGGACATCTCGGTCAACAGCGTCACGCTGACTCGCGGACGCATGACCTTCACCGACCGCTTCGTCAAGCCCAACTACGTCGCTGAACTGTCCAGCATCGAAGGCGGCATCACCGCCGTCTCTTCCACCAACCCGCAGCCTGCCAAGGTCAAGGTCACGGGACGGGTCTACACCACCGCGCCGCTCTCGATCAGCGGCGTCGTGCAGCCCTTCGCCCAATACCTGACCCTGGACCTCAAGGCGTCCGCCAAGGGCGTCGACCTGCCACGCTTCAACACCTATTCGGCCAAGTACGTCGGCTACCCGATCAAGCGCGGCAAGCTCTCGGTAGACCTGGAATACAAGATCAAGAACCGCGCCTTGCAGGCCACCAACCACGTCGTACTCAATCAGCTGACCTTTGGCGACAAGACCAACAGCCCCGACGCCACCAAGCTGCCGGTGCTGCTGGCCGTCGCGCTGCTCAAGGACTCGCGCGGCAACATCGACATCAACCTGCCCATCTCCGGCTCGCTCGACGACCCCGAGTTCTCGGTCGGCGGCATCGTCGTGCGCGTGCTGATGAATTTGGTGGTCAAGGCCGTGACCTCGCCCTTCAGCCTGCTCGCGTCCGCGTTCGGCGGCGGCGAAGAACTGTCCTACGTCGAATTCGCGCCCGGCAGCGCCGTCCTCACCGAAGACACGATCCAGCGCATCGACACCCTGACCAAGGCGCTCACCGACCGCCCGGCCCTCAAGATGGACATCAGCGGCCGCGCCGACCCCAAGACCGACTCGGAAGGCCTGCGCCAGGCCTGGGTCGACGCCAAGATCCGCGCCGCCAAGGCCGCCGACGTCGCACCGCGCGGCAAGAAGCCCGACCCCAAGGGCATCACGGTCTCCGCCGCCGAGCGTGCCAAGTACCTCGAAGACGTCTACGATGACGCAGACCTCAAGGACAAACCGCGCAATTTCATCGGCATGGCCAAGTCCATCCCGGCCGCGCAGATGGAAGCAATGCTGCGCGCGGCGGCCCCGGTCGGCGAGGATCAACTGCGCCAACTGGCCGATGCCCGGGCGCAGGCGGTATATGAGAAGTTGCAAGCCCAGGAAGGACTCGCGGATCGCGTGTTCATCGTTGCGCCGCAGCTGGACGCCGATGGCATCAAGGATGAGGGGCAACCCTCACGCGTGGACTTCTCCCTGAAGTGAACTCGGCAGGCCCGGGCAGGGACGCGAGGCGCGTCCCTCCGTGCCCGTCTTTTACCAGGAGATTTTCGATGAAAGACCAGGACGACGCGCACTTCGACAGCCTGCTCCCGCCCTTGCGGCTGGACCGGCGAGGCTTCCTTGCCACCACTGCGGCGGCGGGTTTCTCGCTGGCGGCAGGCCCGGTGGTGGCGCAAACCGCCATCACCACGGACGCCAAGGGCCTCGTGGCCGGCAGGATCGAAATCCCCACCTCCGACGGCAAGATTCCCGCGTTCCGCGCCGCACCGGATGGCAAGAAGAACCTGCCCACGATCATCGTCGTCCAGGAAATCTTCGGCGTACACGAATACATCCAGGACGTCTGCCGGCGACTGGCCCACCAGGGCTACCTCGCCATCGCGCCGGAACTCTATGCGCGCCAGGGCGACCCGTCCAAATACACCGAAATCCCCAAGCTGCAGGCCGAGATCGTCAGCAAGGTCCCCGACAAACAGGTCATCGCCGACCTGGACGCCACCGCCGCCTGGGCCGCCGCCAACGGCGGCAACTCCGACCGTCTGGGCATCCTGGGCTTCTGCTGGGGCGGCCGCCAGGTCTGGCTCTACGCCGCCCACAACCCCAAACTGAAGGCCGGCGCCGCCTGGTACGGCCAGTTGGCGGGTGACCCCACCGAACTGAAACCCAAGTCGGCCCTGGCCATCGTCAACGACCTGAAGGCCCCGGTCCTGGGCGCCTACGGCGGCAAGGACGCCGGCATCTCCCAGGCCGACGTCGACCGCATGCGCGTCGAGCTAGCGAAGGGCTCCGCCGCCGCCAAGGCGTCGCGCATCGATATCTACCCCGAAGCGGGCCACGCGTTCCACGCCGACTATCGCCCTTCGTACCGCAAGGCGGAAGCGGAACAGGCGTGGACGCGGATGCTGGACTGGTTCAAGCAGAACGGGTTGTAAGAGACCCAAGCCCGCCTGCGAAGGCCCCCACACGCGCAGCGACAGCACCCCGGCGCAAGACACTGCGTAAGCCCCCGAAGGCCGCCCGCGCGGCCGACCGGGGGCGGGCCCCGCGAGATTTTCCATCACGCACCACCCGTGAGAAGAACCTCAAGAACCCAACCCACCCCGACGATCGCAAAGATCCATCAGCAAAGCCTGGTGTGCCGGCCGCCTGGGGTGCGCGGGGCGTCGATAAGCCCGAGGGAATCTGAAGGAGCGGCCGCAGGCCGGGACGAAGATGACGACGGGG
>NZ_DIEJ01000182.1:0-16012 GCF_002418565.1 Achromobacter sp. UBA5777
CCACGGCGGTTCTTGAACACCAGCACCTGCTGGCCGCGCTGCAGGTGCTCGCCAATGCCGGCCAGCACGTCGGCCGAGAGGCCGTCATGCAATGGTCGCTTGCGCACATCAAGGATGCGCACGCGCGGTGGCCGCGCATCACCGGCACGCTGCTTCAGGCGCAGGTGGGTGTAGCGCCCGGCATAGGCGTTGTGCAGCGTCTCCAGTGAAGGCGTAGCGCTGCCCAGCAGCACCGGAACGCCCAGCGCCTTGCCCCGGACCAGGGCGAAATCGCGTGCGTGGTAGCGGATGCCATCCTGCTGCTTGTAGCTGCCGTCATGCTCCTCGTCGACGATCAGCAGGCCGGCCTGCGGCAGCGGCGTGAACACCGCCGAGCGGGTGCCGACGATCACCCGTGCTTCGCCGCGCGAAGCCGCCGCCCAGACCCGGGCGCGCTCGTTGTCGTTCAACCCCGAATGCAGTGCATGCACGGCGATGCCGAGGCGGCCGCGGAAGCGTGCCAGGGTCTGCGGGGTGAGGCCGATTTCCGGCACCAGCACCAGCGCCTGCTTGCCTTGGGCCAGGCAGTGGATGATGGCCTGCAGGTAGACCTCGGTCTTGCCGCTGCCCGTCACGCCGTGCAGCAGCACCGGCTTGAAGCCGCCGAGTGCGCCGATGGCCTGCACCGCTGCCTCCTGGGCGTCGTTCAGCGCCGGCGGCTGGTCGGGCGTGGCCGGCGCGCGCACGGTCTTGCGCTTGCGCGCATCCATGCGCGCCACGGGCCCTTCTCCGGACCGCTTGCCCTGGTAGGAGGTGGGCTTGCGCAGCGGCGGCGGCAGCGTGGGCAGCATCACCTCGCCCAACGGCCGTTGATAGTAGTCCGCCGCAAAGCGCGCCATGCGCAACCACGCCTCGTCAAAAGGGGGCAGATCGTCCAGCACCGCCTCGATCGGCCGGATCTGTTTGGGCTCGAAAGACGGTTCGGCGGGGTTGTCGACGACCACGCCGATCATCTTGCGCCGGCCAAACGGAACGATCACCCGCAGGCCGGCCGGAATCGGCGCGTCGCTGCGGTAGTCGAACGGGCCGGGCAACGGCACGTCCAGCGCGACGCGCACCCAGCACACCGCTGCGGTGTCGGGATTCGCTTGCACGTCAGGCAGGGAGTCTGGGGACATTCATCTAATGAATTAGGGCTAGCCGAAAGGATGAGTCCCGCACGGCGCCACGTTGGTGGATTTTCGCTCGCCGCCGCGCCAATGATCCACCGGGGCCTGTGGATAACTTTGGGGAAAAGGCGAGAGCAACATCAGAAAATGGAATATGGCAAGAATGCACAAACTATTGCATCCCTGTTGATAAGCGACATTTTCCGATATAAAACAGGCACTTGAAGCCGGTTTCCAGATTGTAAGCCAGCTTGGGGAGGGTTTTCCCCGACCCCGGAATTAATGTGCACAAGTCGCCCGGGCGGCCCATCTGCTTCGGCCCTTGGGGCCGAAGCGTTCACTTACTTACGCGTGGAAGGCGCGGCTGTACTGGTGGACTTCATCGACCAATTCAGCTACAGCTTCTGGCGGAGTGAAGCGCGAAATGCCATGTCCCAGATTGAACACATGGCCGCCCTTGCCCACCGGACCGAACGCGTCCAGCACGCGACGCGCTTCCGCGCGGATGGCGTTGCCACCGCCAAAAAGCGCCATCGGATCCAGGTTGCCCTGGAACGCGACCGAGTCGCCCGTGCGGCGCCGGGCCGCCGCCAGATCCACGGTCCAGTCCAGGCCCACTGCGTCGCTGCCACAGGCCGCGATGTCTTCAATCCACTGGCCGCCGCCCTTGGTGAAGACGATGACCGGCACGCGCCGGCCTTCGTGTTCGCGGGTAAGGCCGGCGACGACCTTCTTCGTGTAGGCCAGCGAGAACTGCTGGAACAGGCCATCGGCCAGCACCCCGCCCCAGCTGTCAAACAGCATGACGGCCTGGGCGCCGGCGGCGATCTGGCCGTTCAGGTATTGCAGCGTGGCTTCGGCGTTGATCTCGAGGATGCGGTGCAGCAGGTCGGGACGCGAATACAGCAGGGTCTTGATGAGGCGGTAATCGTCGCTGCCCTTGCCTTCGACCATGTAACAGGCGATGGTCCACGGGCTGCCGGCAAAGCCGATCAGCGGCACCTTGCCGTCAAGATCCCGCCGGATCGTGCTGACCGCGTCGAACACGTACCGCAGCTTGTCCATGTCGGGCACAGCCAGGCGCGCGACGTCTTCTTCGGTGCGGATGGGATGCGCAAAGCGCGGGCCTTCGCCTTCAGCGAAGTCCAGCCCGAGGCCCATCGCGTGGGGCACGGTCAGGATGTCCGAAAACAGGATGGCCGCGTCCAGGTCGTAGCGCTCCAGGGGCTGGAGCGTGACTTCCGAGGCATAGTCCGGATTCTGCGCCAATCCCATGAACGAGCCTGCCCGCGCACGCGTCTCGCGATACTCGGGCAGATAGCGACCCGCCTGGCGCATGAGCCAGATGGGGGTGTAGGGCACGGGTTCGCGCATCAGGGCGCGCAAGAACACATCGTTCTTCAAACGGGGAGCAGACACGGCTAACCTCGACGATCGGAAGCCGTGAGTTTACTTCCCCTGGCTGACAAGGCGCGCCGCGCCCGCATCGGCGGGCTTGAGCGGGCGCAATGGGCGGCGGCGGCAGGCGTGCCGCCTGGTTTGCCTCAACCCCTGTCGTCCATCTGCGCTGCGGCCAGCGCCGCCTGGCGGTAGGGCGCCGCTTCGATGCCGTGCTTGCGCATCAGCGCCCAGAACGCGCGGCGGTGCTTGGCGCAAGCACGTGCGGCCTGCGCGACGTTGCCGCCGTGGCGCGATAGCGCGTGGCGGATATATTCGCGCTCGAAGCCGTTCACCACCTGCGCCTTTGCCGCCCGGAATGTTTCTGGCACGCCGCGCCGGTACTGGTGCCGCAAGCTGCTCAAGGCGTGCTCGACGATGTCGGCCGGCACCTTGGGGCGCGCGGATCCCGCGCGTGATGCGTGGGGCGGATATGCCGTATGCCCGGCGCCCTGCGCCTCTGCATGCCCGCCCAGATAGTTGGCGGGATGCTCATGGACGCTACCCGCCACGCCGGCGCGCCGCACGACGCCGCGGCGAGCCAGGCGAACCAGCCGTACCCGCAGGCTCTCGACGCACACCGGCTGCGAGATGAAGTCCGCCGCGCCAAGGCTGAGCAGATCCAGGATGGCGGGCGCCTTGACGTCGTGGATAAGCAGCAGAACGGGCGTCGTGAGCGCGCCGCGCGCCTGCTGCAAGGCCATGCGGGCCCACGCGAGCGAGGATGGCGCCACGGGCAGGATGCAAGCGTCATAGCGCCGCAGCGACAACGCCTGCTGTGCAAGGGAGTCCGGCGGCGCCTCGGCAAGCGCCGACGGAGCCAGGGACACCGGATGCAGCCGCACACGCGTCACCTTGGCCTGATGGCCGGCGATCCAGGCTCCCATCGTCGATTCATGACCGGGCGCCAGCAGCGCCCCGCAATCCAGCACGTCTCGCATGCCTTCCTCATTTGCATCGCAAAAACTGAAGGCTACTGTTGCAGACCTCGTGCCGACTATTCGTAGTGAACGCATTGCGGCAGGCCGCTACCGGGCGAAGCGCCGAGGAGCGGCACAGGTTGGCGCGGGCTCGGTGAAATATCGGACGCATTCACGTGTCAGACACCCCGCAACAAGCAGGAATGAAAAAAGCGGCCCGAGGGCCGCTTTTTTGTACGCCGGGACAAGCCCGGAAACCGCATTGCCGCTTAGTGCGAGCGGCCGCCTTGGCGCAGCTTGCGCGCCGCGATGGCTTGCGCAGCCAGCATGGCGAGCTCGGCTTCGACGACAGCGATGTCAGCCTTGTCCTTGGCGTTGGCCAGGGCCAGTTCGGCCTTCTGGCGCGCTTCCAGGGCGCGGGCTTCGTCGAGGTCGGCGGCACGGATAGCCGTGTCGGCCAGGACCGTCACGCTGCCCGGCTGAACTTCCAGGATACCCCCGGCGACGAAGATGTTTTCCTCGCCTTGGTCGGCACGAACGATCTTGACCGTTCCGGGGCGTATGCGCGAGATCAGCGGGGTGTGGCCGGGCAGAATGCCCAGTTCACCCGACTCGCCAGGCAGAACCACGAACTTCGCCTCGCCGGTGAAGATCGCTTCCTCTGCGCTGACCACATCCACATGCAGGGTAGCCATATCGGTTCCTTATTGCAGTTTCTTGGCCTTCTCGAAGGCCTCGTCGATCGAACCGACCATGTAGAACGCCTGTTCCGGCAGGGAATCGCACTCGCCGTTGACGATCATCTTGAAACCACGGATGGTTTCGGCCAGCGGAACGTACTTGCCGGGCGAACCGGTGAACACTTCAGCGACGTGGAACGGCTGCGACAGGAAGCGCTGGATCTTACGCGCGCGGGCCACGGCCTGCTTGTCTTCCGGCGACAGTTCGTCCATGCCCAGAATCGCGATGATGTCGCGCAGTTCCTTGTAGCGCTGCAGCGTCTGCTGCACGCCACGGGCAACCGAGTAGTGCTCTTCGCCGACGACTTGCGGGTCGAGCTGGCGGCTGGAGGAGTCGAGCGGATCGACAGCCGGGTAGATACCCAGGGCGGCGATGTCACGCGACAGCACGACGGTGGAGTCCAAATGCTGGAAGGTCGTGGCAGGCGACGGGTCGGTCAAGTCGTCCGCAGGGACGTACACGGCCTGGATCGAGGTGATCGAGCCAGTCTTGGTCGATGTGATGCGCTCTTGCAGCTTGCCCATTTCTTCGGCCAGCGTGGGCTGATAACCCACGGCGGACGGCATACGGCCCAGCAGTGCGGACACTTCGGTACCGGCCAGGGTGTAGCGGTAGATGTTGTCCACGAAGAACAGGATGTCGCGGCCTTCGTCACGGAACTTCTCGGCCATCGTCAGGCCGGTCAGCGCCACGCGCAGACGGTTGCCGGGGGGTTCGTTCATCTGACCGAACACCATGGCGACCTTGTCCAGAACGTTCGACTCTTCCATTTCGTGGTAGAAGTCGTTGCCTTCACGGGTACGCTCACCCACGCCGGCAAACACCGACAAACCGCTGTGCTGCTTGGCGATGTTGTTGATGAGTTCCATCATGTTCACGGTCTTGCCCACGCCGGCGCCGCCGAACAGGCCGACCTTGCCGCCCTTGGCGAACGGGCACACCAAGTCAATAACCTTGATGCCGGTTTCCAGCAGTTCCACCGACGGCGACAGTTCGTCGAAACGGGGAGCGGCTTGGTGGATACCACGCTTTTCTTCGTGCTGGATCGGGCCGGCTTCGTCGATGGGACGACCCAGCACGTCCATGATTCGGCCCAGCGTGCCGGTGCCGACGGGCACCGAGATCGGGGCGCCCGTGCCGGTGACCTTCATGCCGCGGCGCAGACCGTCGCTGGAGCCCAGCGCAATGGTACGCACCACGCCGTCGCCCAGCTGTTGCTGCACTTCCAGCGTCAGACCCTTTTCGGCGAACGAGGAACCCTCGTCGGCCAGAGTAAGCGCTTCATAGATCTTGGGCATTTGATCGCGGGGGAACTGAATATCCACCACGGCGCCGATGCACTGAACGATGGTTCCGTTGCTCATGTCGATTCCTTGCTTGATAGCTTTTGACGGGATGCTGCCTGCCTCAAACGGCGGCAGCGCCCCCTACGATTTCCGAAATTTCTTTGGTGATCGCGGCCTGACGGGTCTTGTTGTAGACCAGTTGCAGATCGCCGATGACCTTCTTGGCGTTGTCCGACGCCGCCTTCATGGCGACCATCCGGGCCGACTGCTCCGAAGCCATGTTCTCGGCCACGGCTTGGTACAGCAGGCCTTCAACGTAACGCTGCAGCAGGTCGTCGATCACGCTACGGGCGTCGGGTTCGTAGATGTAATCCCAACTGTAGTCCGACTTCACTTCCGAAGTCTTGGTCAGGCTATCGGCGCCCGTCTGGTACGGATCTTCCAAACCGCTGGCCAACGGCAGCAGACGCAGGAACAGCGGCTCTTGCTTCATCGTGTTGACGAAACGGGTCGAGGCCACGTACAGCGCGTCGATACGGCCTTCCAGGTAGGCGTCCAGCTGCACCTTGATCGCGCCCAGCAGGCGGTCGAGTTGCGGCTTGTCGCCCAGTTGCACTTCCTGGGAAACCAGTTTGGCGCCGATACGGGTCAGCACACCCACGCCCTTGTTGCCGAAAGCGGTCGCCTGCACGGCGATGCCGGCTTTCTCGAACTCTTTCAGCTTGCCCAACGTCACACGCGTGATGTTGGTGTTCAAGCCGCCGCACAAACCCTTGTCGGTCGTCACCATGACCACGCCGACCGCCTTGATTTCGCGTTCGACCAGGTACGGGTGGCTGTACTCGGGATTGGCCTGCATCAGGTGCGCAGCAATCTCGCGCACCTTGGTGGCATACGGACGGCCTGCACGCATCCGCTCCTGCGCCTTGCGCATCTTGGATGCGGCGACCATTTCCATCGCCTTGGTGATCTTGCGCGTGTTTTGCACGCTCTTGATCTTGGTTCGGATTTCCTTAATTCCGGGCATTGCGCTTTCCTGTGAAGACTGGCCGATGGGTTCCGCTCGCGCCTCAACCATCCGGGAAGGATGGGTGAGGCGCCTGGGACGCCTAACCCATCACTTTCTTAAAAAGCACCGTGCTTCTTGAATTCCTGAACGGCGGCGGCCAGTTCGGCCTCGTCGTCCTTGGACAGTTCCTTGGTGTCTTCGATGCGCTGGATCAGAGCAGCGTGCTTGCTCTTGAGCTGATCCTTCAGCGACTTCTCGAACGACAGCACTTGGGCCACGTCCACGTCATCCAGGTAGCCGTTGTTGACCGTGTACAGCGTGACGGCCAGTTCCCACACTTGCAGCGGCTGGTATTGCGGCTGCTTGAGCAGTTCAACGACGCGCTTGCCGCGCTCGAGCTGGCGACGGGTGGCGTCGTCCAGGTCGGAGGCGAACTGCGCGAAGGCGGCCAGTTCACGATACTGCGCCAAGTCGGTACGGATACCGCCGGACAGCTTCTTGACGACCTTGGTCTGGGCAGCACCACCGACGCGCGACACCGAGATACCGGCGTTGATTGCGGGGCGGACACCGGCGTTGAACAGGTCGGTTTCCAGGAAGATCTGGCCGTCGGTGATCGAGATCACGTTGGTCGGAACGAAGGCCGACACGTCG
This sequence comes from Achromobacter sp. UBA5777, assembly GCF_002418565.1. NCBI lineage: Bacteria > Pseudomonadati > Pseudomonadota > Betaproteobacteria > Burkholderiales > Alcaligenaceae > Achromobacter > Achromobacter sp. UBA5777. The sequence continues at coordinate 7,196 of NZ_DIEJ01000182.1, forward strand.
CCTGCCTGGGTTTCGATGATCGGCAGCGCGGTCAGCGAGCCGGTCTTGCCCTTGACGGCGCCTTCGGTGAACTTCTCGACGTACTCTTCGTTGACGCGAGCAGCACGTTCCAGCAGGCGCGAGTGCAGGTAGAACACGTCGCCCGGGTAGGCTTCGCGGCCCGGCGGACGGCGCAGCAGCAGCGAGACCTGGCGGTAGGCCCAGGCTTGCTTGGTCAGATCGTCATAAACGATCAGGGCGTCTTCGCCACGATCGCGGAAGTATTCGCCCATCGTGCAGCCGGCGTAGGCGGCCAGGTACTGCATGGCGGCGGAGTCGGAAGCCGAGGCGGCCACGACGATGGTGTATTCCATCGCGCCGTGCTCTTCGAGCTTGCGGACCACGTTGTTGATCGTCGAAGCCTTCTGGCCGATAGCGACGTACACGCAGGTGACGCCCTTGCCCTTCTGGCTGATGATCGTGTCGACGGCCACGGCGGTCTTGCCGGTCTGGCGGTCGCCAATGATCAGTTCGCGCTGGCCACGGCCGATGGGAACCATCGAGTCGATAGCCTTGACGCCGGTTTGCAGCGGCTGCGACACCGAGCGGCGGGCGATAACGCCAGGCGCCACTTTTTCGATGATGTCGGTTTCTTTGGCGTTGACGGGGCCCTTGCCATCGATGGGCTCGCCCAGCGTGTTGACCACGCGGCCTTTCAGTTCCGGACCGACCGGAACTTCCAGAATGCGGCCGGTCGTCTTGACCTGGTCGCCTTCGGAAACGCCGGTGTAGTCGCCCAGAATAACGGCGCCGACGGAATCACGCTCGAGGTTGAGCGCCAGACCGAAAACGTTGTTGGGGAATTCGAGCATTTCGCCCTGCATCACGTCGGACAAGCCGTGGATGCGGGTAATACCGTCGGTCACGGACACGACGGTGCCCTGAGTACGGACATCAGCCGAAGCGCCCAGGCCCTCGATGCGGCTCTTGAGCAGTTCGCTGATCTCGGAGGGATTGAGTTGCATATTGACTCCTGGAATCCTGTTAGTAGCCTTAAGCGGCGAGCTGATCGCGCATGCGGACCAATTGGGCTTGTACGGAAGTATCGAGCACCTGGTCGCCGACGGCCACGCGCACGCCGCCGATCAACGACGGGTCGACGGTAACGCTGGGCTTGAGCTTGAGGCCGAATTTTTGTTCGAGCGCGCCGACCAGATCCTTGACCTGGGCATCGCTGAGCTCGAACGCGCTGGTGATTTCCGCCTGCGCCGTGCCTTCGTGACGATTCCGCAGCGCGACGAATTGCGAGGCGATCTCGGGCAGCAGCAGCAACCGGTCGTTTTCGACCAGCAGCTCGATGAAATTACGGGCGGCCTGCGGAAAATCGGCCTTGATCAGGCCGGTAAACAGTTCGACGCGCTGCTTGTCGCCCAGACGCGGGTCGGCCATGGCCTCGCGCACGTCGGGGTTGGAGGCGACCTGAGCCATTACGCTGACCAGGTCGGCCCACGCCGGCAAACCGGCCTTGTCGTCGCGCGCTGCGCTGAAGAGCGCTTCAGCGTAGGGCCGGGCAACAGTGGAAAGTTCAGCCATGACGGTCCCGGATTAGAGCTGCGCGCGGAGCTGGTTCAGCAGCTCGGCGTGTGCGCGGGCGTCAACCTCGCGCTTGAGGATCTGTTCAGCACCCTTGACGGCCAGCGCGGCGACGTCGTCGCGCAACGCTTCGCGGGCGCGCTGGACTTCCTGCGCGGCATCCTGGGCAGCCTGCGCCACGATGCGGGCACGTTCGGCTTCCGCTTCGCGGCGGGCCTGTTCGATCAGGGAGGCGGCTTGCTTCTCGGCCTCGATGATGCGTGCGTGGTTTTCGGACTTGGCAGAAGCCTCGATCAGACTGACGCGCGCCTGGGCTTGAGCCAAGTCGGCTTTGCCCTTCTCGGCGGCGGCCAGGCCGTCGGCGATTTTTTGGCGGCGCTCGTCCATCGCCTTCGTCAGGGGAGGCCACACGAATTTCATCGTGAACCAGCCCAGAACGAAGAACACGAGCATCTGGAAAATGATCGTCGCGTTCAGATTCACGGTCGTTCCTTTAACACCTTGCGGCTCCGACCGCACCCGGAAAGGGGCGTCGCGGAGCACTCGATACTTTGCTGACCGGCGATGGAGCCGTTGCTCTCATCGCCGCCAGCGTCATGACCCACCTATTTGCCGGCGGGCGGTGCCTTAGCCGACGAACGGGTTGGCGAAGGCGAACAGCATGGCGATACCCACGCCGATCAGGAATGCCGCGTCGATCAGGCCAGCCAGCAGGAACATCTTCGTTTGCAGAGCGTTCATCAGTTCAGGCTGACGAGCCGAAGCTTCCAGATACTTGCCGCCCATCAGTGCGATGCCGATGCAAGCGCCGATAGCGCCCAGACCGATGATAAGACCGCAAGCGAGGGCAACGAAAGCGACGTTGGTCATGACAACTCCTTGGTTAGAAATCTGAAGTCAAAAATTGAAAAATAAGAGGTACAGCTCAATGCAAGATAATCTTGCTATCCGATGCCGGCCGGGTGGCCGACACCGGAAATTCGGGGGATCAGTGGCCTTCGTGAGCCTGGCCGAGGTACACCAGCGTCAGCATCATGAAGATGAAGGCCTGGAGCAGAACGATCAGGATGTGGAAGATTGCCCAGATCGAGCCGGCCAGGATGTGGCCGATGCCCAAGCCGATGCTGGCGCCGTTGAAGCCGGTCCAGGCGCCGCCCAGGAGGGCGATCAGCATGAAGATCAGTTCGCCGGCGAACATGTTGCCGAACAACCGCATGCCCAGCGACACGGACTTGGCGGCGTATTCGATCAGGTTCAGCAGCAGGTTGAAGGGAGCCAGCACGATGGCGCCCAGGCCATGCGCATGGAACGGCGCGGTGAACAGTTCTTTGACGAAACCGCCCGGCTGCTTGATCTTGATGCCGTAGTAGAACATCAGGAGCAGCACGCCCAGCGACATGCCCATCGGCACGTTCAGGTCGGCGGTCGGCAGAATGCGGTGGTAGTAGAGGGGATCGCCGTGCTCAGCACCCAGGCCGGTCAGGCGCCAGATGGAGGGCAGCAGGTCGACGGGCAGCAGGTCCAGCGCGTTCATCAGGATGATCCAGAGGAACACGGTCAGGGCCAGCGGGGCGATGAAAAGACGGCTCTTGGCGTTGTGGACAATGCCCTTGGCCTGATCGTCGACCATGTCGACGATCATTTCCACGAAAGCCTGGAAGCGGGAAGGAACGCCGCTGGTGGCGCGGCGCGCAGCGCGCCACAGGAAGAAAATGACGATCAGGCCCATCAGGCCGGACCAGAACAACGAGTCGTAATTGATGATGTCGAACTGAGCAATAGCGCTCTGTTTCTCACCCGTATTGTTCAGATGCACCAAGTGATGCTGAATATACGCGGATTGAGGCGACACGTCGCTGGCAGCAGCCATTTGAACCTATCCTATTTGCTGTATGCCCGGCCCTTGCGAACCGGACGATTCCACGATTTCGTTTGCCGCAACTTACTCGGCGCTAAGACAGCCTGCGGAACATCAGAAGCAGGAGATAGCCTTTCAATGTGAGTATCAGACCGAGCAACGCGGCAGGCCACACAAGCCAGTCCTGCGTCACACGCGAAAGCAGCCACAACAGCAATGCCGTTGCGAACAGCTTGATCAACTCACCAGAGAGAAAGGTAAAGGGACTGGCCTTACCGGCCCGAACGCTGACAGCCAGGCGCAATGCGAACAACGCATTGGGTATGAAATACGCTCCTGCCCCCGCCAGCGCCGACCAACCTGCCGCCGCCCCTCCGACAACCCCCGCTATTACTGCTGCTGCGAGCCCCATGGCGCCTTGCGCCGCCAATGCCAACAAGAGCCCACGGCCAGCTTGCGCATTCAGCGCCGCGCGATCCGCGTCACTGAGTACCAGAACTTCCACCACGTCCGGATCGATCGAATCCTGATCCAGACTGGGCTTCAGACCGGGTTTCAGCCCCTGCACTTGTTGCCCCTGCTGCATGGAGTTCTGCTGCATCAAACTTCCCCGCTTAACTTGGCCCTGAGGGAATCGACGCGCTTTTTTAGGCGCATGTTTCTTATCCCGCAAGCGTCAAACCCGCAGAGTATAGCGTGGTTTTTTGCACCCTAGCAAATGAACTTTCGGCCGTTTGTAAGGCGGCAACAACGCCGGCTTGCCGCCGGAAAATTGGGGACGAGCGAGCAGCCGGCGAAGGCAAGTTCCCAGCTCGCGCCTCATATGAAAAGGCGCGCGGCCCATTACTGGAACCGCGCGCCCGATGGGCTTTGCCGATGCGCGCTTGGCAGAGCGCGCTTGCCGGATCTTAGTCTTCCTTGACCGGCGGCGGCGCCCACTGCCCATCCAGAGCGCTGTTCTGCGGCGCATAGAGACGCATGCTGAGCACGAACGGACCATCGGCGGCCGGCGTGCTGACCCAGTTGGCGCGCTTGGACTCGCCCGGATCACGGCGCTGGACGTAGATGTCGAGCGAGCCGTCGGCGTTGTACTTCAGGCCGTCGGTGCTGCGGATCACGTAGCGGTTGGCCGGATTTTCGGCGAAGCCGTACTTGCTGTTGTAGACATGCAGCGACCAGAGCTGCGCCGGGGGCAGTTGGCCCTTGTCGAAGTGCAGCACGTAATCTTCGTTCGAGTCCAGCGGACGGCCCTTCGAATCAGACACGGTGACCGGATACAGCACGTCTTCCGGCGTCGGCGCGCCCAGGCCGGCGTAGGCGATGGCGGCGCGGCGCGTGTAGTCGGTGCCGTAGGTGCCGATGCCCGTCAGCACGGTGTTCCAGCCGTTGATCGGCGTGGCCAGGCGCGAGACGTTGTCGGCGATACGGCGGCCCGCCAGCGGTTGCGCATCCGTCAGGGCCTGCTGCACGGCCGGGCTCAGACGGCCATACGAGAAGGGTTGACGGTCATCCAGGCCGATGCGGCGCATGCGGTCAAGCATGGGCGTGTCGTTGGCATGCGGCGGGTTGTTGCGCAGCGCGTCGAAGAACACGGCAAAGAACGAGGCGGCATCCATGCCCGCGACCTGCTCGGCGGGGGTGCCATCAGGCACCGTCGTCGCCAGGGCCGGCATGGGCAGCGTGCTGCCGATCGGTGCGGTGCCGACACTGGAGCCGGTCTGCGGGAAGGCGTTGCCGGCATTGCGGCCGCGCGGCGTGGTGGCCGGGGTCACGGGCACCAGCAGCGGGCGCGCCGTCATGCCGGCCTGGATCTGATTGACCGCGGCGTAGTCCTGCGGACCGCCAGCCTGCGTCCAGCCGATCAGCCAGCCGGTCGAGGTCGGGGCGCGGATCACGTCGACGCCCGCCGGCACCGTGCCCTTCCAGTGCGGTCCGACGATGGCGAAGGATTGGGCGCCATGGCCGTTGGTGCGCGTGCCGCGCGAGGCGAAGACGTCGCTCCACATGTCCAGCGCGGACAGCACGGTGTAGCGGCCGCCGGTGTCAGGCAGGCTGATGATGAGCGGGGCGCGCGAGACGTCGAACCACAGGCTGGAATACAGCGCGTCGGCGCTGGGCCACGGCGCGTCGGTCGCGCGCGGGTCGGGGAACGCGGCCTTGTGGCCGAACTGGTTCATCGGCGCCTTGCCGTCCAGCGGGCTCTGCACGGCGGTGGCCTGGCGGCGGGCCAGTTCCATCAGCACCATGGGATACGCGTAGACGTAGGCGTCGATGGCGGTGTCGCGCAACTCCGCCTCGCTCATCTGCGGTGCGGCGGCCTGGCCGGCCGGGTAAGGCGTCTCGGAGACCAGCCGTAGCGTGGACTGCGGCGATTGAGCCTGGGCGACGTTGAGAAAGCAGACGCTGAGCGCGCCGGCGAGCGCAGCCGTGGACAGCCGGCGGGTAGCGGTAGGTATACGCATGCAAGGCTCCTTCTTGATTTTGTTTGCAATCGAGCCGCCGCGCGGGACTTGCCAGTGTGGAGGGCAAGCCGCTCTGGCGCGGCACCTCGGGATGACGCTCAATCAGGATAGGGCCGAAGTCTGCAACAAGGTGCTAGCCAGAAGTTTCAAGGCGAAACCTGGGGATTGCCCTTAGATGGCCATGAAAAAGCGCGCCGTCATAGGGCGCGCGGGCCAATGAAGGGCCTGCTGGGGATGCAGGCCCGGACGTAACAAGGATTAACGGTGTTTGAAGTCGGGTTTGCGCTTTTCGGTGAACGCGGCCATGCCTTCCTTCTGGTCTTCGGTGGCAAAGAGCGAATGGAAAACGCGGCGTTCGAACAGCAGGCCTTCGTTGAGCGAACCCTCGAACGCGCGGTTGACGCATTCCTTGGCCATCATGACCGACGGCAGTGACATGGAGGCGATGACGGTGGCGGCGTCGATGGCTTCTTCGAGCAGCTTGTCGGCGGCGACGACGCGCGAGACGAGACCGGCGCGTTCGGCTTCTTCGGCGCCCATCATGCGGGCTGTCAGCGCGAGGTCCATGGCCTTGGCCTTGCCGACGGCGCGCGGCAGGCGTTGCGTGCCGCCGGCGCCGGGGATGACGCCGAGCTTGATTTCGGGCTGGCCGAACTTGGCGGTGTCGGCGGCGATGATGATGTCGCACATCATGGCGAGTTCGCAGCCGCCGCCGAGCGCATAGCCGCCGACCGCGGCGATGACGGGCTTGCGGATGCGCTTGAGGGTTTCCCAGTTGCGGGTGATGTATTCGCTGCCGTAGACGTCCATGTAGGACCAGTCTTTCATGGCGCCGATGTCAGCGCCGGCGGCAAAGGCCTTTTCGCTGCCGGTGATGACGACGCAGCCGATATCGGGATCGGCCTCGAACGCGAGCAGCGCGGCGCCGAGCTCATCCATGAGCTGATCGTTCAGCGCGTTGAGCGCCTTGGGACGATTCAGCGTCAGCAGGCCGACTCGGCCCCGGGTTTCGACCAGTACAAACGACTCGCTCATGAATGTCTCCGGTAATAAGATATGAGCCATGAAAAAAATTGATGACGTACCGCCCATACTTTACCGCCTTGCGCCGCACGATCCCGCCGGCCACCGCTACCGGATAACCCTTACGATCGCATCGCCCTCGCCCGCGGGCCAGCGCCTGTCGCTGCCGGCATGGATTCCGGGCAGCTACCTGATTCGCGATTTCTCGCGGCAGATCGAGTCGCTGGCTGCGTATTCGGGAACGCGGCGAGTGAATGTCGACAAAACAGACAACCACACGTGGCAGGTTGCACCTTGCGATGGGCCGCTGCGGATTGAATACACGGTGTATGCGTGGGATCTGTCGGTGCGCGGTGCGCATCTGGACGAGACGCACGGGTTCTTCAATGGCACGAGCGTGTTCCTGCGCGTGCAGGGCCAGGACCATGAACCCTGCCTGGTGGACCTGGCGCCGCCGCGAGGCATCGACGGCTGGAAGGTGTACACGAGCCTGCCAGAGGCCGCAGGTCACAAGGGCGCGGCGCGGCGGCACGGGTTCGGGCTGTATCTGGCGCCGGACTATGACGCGCTGATCGATCACCCTGTCGAAATGGGCACGCCGCAGGTGTCACGCTTTGTGGCGCACGGCGCGGAGCACGAACTGGTGTTCACGGGGGTTGCGCCGAATCTGGATCTGGCGCGGATCACGGAAGACGTGAAGAAGATCTGCGAGACGCAGATTGCGTTTTTCGAACCGCGCACGAAGCGGGCGCCGTTCCTGGACAGCGCGGACCGCTATGTGTTCATGACGATGGTGACGGGCGACGGCTACGGCGGTCTGGAGCATCGCGCAAGCACGGCACTGATGACGGCGCGCAAGGACCTGCCGGTGCTGGGCCAGCAAGGCCAGGGCGACGGCTACCGGGGATTCCTGGGGCTGGTGAGCCACGAGTATTTCCATACGTGGAACGTGAAGCGGATCAAGCCGGATGTGTTCGCGCCTTACGATCTTTCGCAACCGGATCTGACGCGGTTGCTGTGGGTGTTTGAGGGGTTCACGTCCTATTACGACGATCTGCTGCTGTTGCGCTCGGGCGCGATCACGCGTGCGGATTATCTGCGTCTGCTGGGCAAGACGATCACGAGCGTGGCGCGCACGCCGGGGCGGCATAAGCAGTCGGTTGCCGAAAGCTCTTTCGACGCTTGGACGCGGTATTACAAGCAGGACGAGAATTCGCCGAACGCGTTGGTGAGCTATTACACGAAGGGCGCGTTGGTGGCGCTGGGGTTGGATCTGCTGATCCGGGACGAATCTTCTGGCGCGTATTCGCTGGATGACGTGATGCGGTTGTTGTGGGATCGCTATGGGCGGGATTTCTATCGGGGCAAGCCGCAGGGGTTGCCGGAAGATGGATTGCCTGCGCTGATCGAGGAAGCGACGGGTGTGGATACGCGCCGGTTCATCGCTCGTCATGCTTACGGGACAGCGGATGTGCCGTTGGCTGACTTGCTCGAGACGCAGGGTGTGAAGCTGCAGTGGAAGGCGTCGGCCAATATTCCGTCATTGGACGTGCGGACGCGCAAGCAAGGTGAGTCACTGACGCTGGCGACTGTTCTTGAAGGCGGGGCTGGGCATAAGGGTGGGTTGTCTGCCGGGGATGTGTTGGTGGCGATCGATGGGTTGCGGGTGGATGCGCCGGCGGGGTTGGAGTTGTTGCTGGCGCAGTACCGGGCTGGGGATCGGGTGAATGTGCATGTGTTTCGGCGGGATGAACTGAGGGAGTTTCGGGTGCGGTTGAGTGGGCCTGAGGCTTCGGAGTGTGTGTTGGTTTGACGTCTGGGTCGGTGCTGTGGCTTCCCGAAGTTTGAGTTCTTAAGACGTCCGGCACGGTGGCGGCTGCGGTTCTTAAGACGTCCGGCACG
>NZ_DIEJ01000053.1:0-6000 GCF_002418565.1 Achromobacter sp. UBA5777
CGATAGCTCAGTCGGTAGAGCGACGGACTGTTAATCCGCAGGTCGCTGGTTCGAGCCCAGCTCGGGGAGCCAAAAGAATTTTGGGCCGCTCACGCAAGTGAGTGGCCCTTTTGGTTTTTGCGGTGGTGTTCGCGTATGTGTACATGCATGTCCACTGCGTGGGTATTTACCAAGTGCGCATCGACAAATAAGGCGATCGGCATGAATGACGACAAGCGCGGCCGCGATCAAGGCGGGCAAGGCGACCGGTCGGTGCAAGACAAGCGCATCGGCGTCACCGTCATCTCGGGCTTTCTGGGCAGCGGCAAGACGTCGCTCCTGAACCGGCTGCTGCAAGCGCCTGAGTATGCCGACGCGGTGGTCATCGTCAATGAATATGGCGATATCGGCGTGGACCATCATCTGGTGCGTCTGGCGCCGGACAAGGTCGTGCTGGTCGAGGGCGGGTGCCTGTGCTGCGTGGTCAGCGGTTCGGTGGTCGACACCTTGCGTGATCTCTTCATGCAGGCGCTCGCGCGCAAGATCAAGCCGTTCCGGCATGTCGTCATCGAGACCAGCGGTCTTGCCGATCCGGCGCCCATCCTCTTCACACTGAAGCACGAACGCTTTCTGGCCGAGCGCTACGCGTATCGCGGCGCAATCGTGGTGGTGTCGGCTGCGCACGGCGCGGAACAGCTGCGCGCGCAGCCCGAGGTGGCCCGGCAGCTTGCGCTTGCTGATACCGTCGTAATCAGCAAATCCGATCTTGTCGATGCGGCGCAACTGCACGAAGTCGAACTGGCGATTGAGGCCATCAATCCTGGCGCGCGGCGCTACGTGCAATGTCCGGATGCCCCGTTGGCCGATGGCTTGCTCCAAGGGCCGGACCTGCTTGCTCGTCGCGATGGGAAGGTCACGGCAAAGTGGCTTGGTGCATTCTCGTCGTCGGCCGCTGTACAGCATGCGGACGTAAGCAGTTTTTCGCTCATGCTGGAAACGCCGCTGAGTCGAGCGGCGTTTCTGGCAGGCATCGCGCGTATCCAGGAGCGCTATGGGCAGGGCGTGCTCCGGATGAAAGGCATTGTGTGTTTCGCTGGTGAATCAAGCCCGTGTGAAGTGCATGGCGTGCATGGCGAGTTGTATCCGTTGCAGTCCTTGAGCGACTGGCCGGATGATGTGCGCGCCTCGCGGCTGGTGTTCATTGTCCGCGGCTTGGCCGTGCCGGAAGTGGCTGCCGCTGTGCGTCACGCATTGGGCCAGCCGTCCGCGTGAGCGCGCCGAAGGACCCCGTTTCATTGATCGATATTCCGTTGCGGATGCTGCACGGAAATACGGTATAACCGGTACGGTCTGATGCACTTGCCGAGACAATGATGGATCGACTGAAAGCCATGCAGGTGTTCGTTGAGGTTGCCGATCGGGGCAGCCTGTCGGCGGCCGCCGTGCATCTGGACATGTCTCGCGCCATGGTGTCGCGATACCTGGCCGAGATGGAGCAATGGGTTGGGGTGCGCCTGCTGCATCGCACGACGCGGCGCCTGAGCCTTACGCCGGCCGGCGCCGAAACCCTGCCGCGCTGCCGCCAGATGCTCGATATGGTCGGCGATCTGCACAGCGCCGTCGCGACACCCGAGGATACGCCGCGCGGTCTGCTGCGCATTACGACAAGCATGTCGTTTGGCGCCCGCCATCTGGCGCCGGCCGTCACCGACTACGTCAAACGCCACCCCGGAACGTCCGTGGACCTGATGCTGGTCGAGCGCGCGGTCAATCTGGTGGAGGAGCGTGTCGACCTCGCGGTGCGCATCACCAATGATCTGGATCCCAATCTGATTGCGCGCAAGTTGGCGGTGTGCCGATCGGTGGTCTGCGCGTCTCCGGAATATCTCGCGCGCGAAGGCGTGCCTGCGCGCGTCGAGGATCTGTCGTTGCGCAACTGCCTGACCCATTCGTATTTCGGCAAGAGCCTGTGGCGTTTCGAGCGCGATGGCGAGCCGGTCGACGTGCCCGTGGGTGGAAGCATCAGTGCCAACGAAGTCTCGGTGTTGTGCAGTGCCGCCGTGGAAGGGGCGGGCATCGCGATGCTGCCCACGTACTATGCGGCCGAATACATCGCGTCGGGCAAGCTGCAGGTCATCCTGCCCCAATGCAAACCCCAGGAACTCGGCATTTATGGGGTGTACGCCTCGCGCCGGCAGATGCCCCTGATTTTGCGTTCGATGATGGATTATCTAGCCGAGCGGCTGGGGTCGGCGCCGTGGGACAAGCCGGCGGGCTGATTGGCGGGCGGGTGAGGGCTAGGCTGGCGCGGCGGGTTGGCGCGCCGATAACGGGTACGCCGCAGCTTGAGGCCTGCATAGATGGCGGTATAATTTGCCGGCATTTGACCCAGAAAATACCTAACAATGGTTCCGGCCTGGTGGCAGGCCGGCGCAATCCAGAGCCCCGCTCGGTTTGCGCAAGGGGGCGAGCCGGTCTGGCAGCGGCGTTTCGGCCGCACGGCAGTGGCCTATGCCCGTCGGTTCTAGTCTTTGCTATCAATTTTCGCGGAAAGGGTGGGTGCCGGAGGTACCGGCGCGTTCCGCGGCCATATTGCGATAGGCGTCAGTGTTGCTGGCGCCAGCTTTTCCAGAATTTGCTCAGACGTTTTGCCGCAGCCGCGCAGCCGCGGCAGGCATTCCGCCTTACGGGCGCCGGCGCGTTGGTTTTCGCGCCAGGCAGCGCCATGAGGTGTGGGCGTGGCGGTAAACAGGAACCCAGTGACAATTTCGCAAGCCAACATCGACTGTTGCGTCGCCGCTTTTGTGGCGGCTCGGTCATTTGCGGGCGAGCGTCGCGTTGGAAGATCGGTGGACAGCCGCGCCGAGACGCCTGAATTTGGATTCCGCGGCACCACTGTCGGTGGCATCGAAACGAATCACAGCGTTGGTTTGACCTACGGTGCGGGCTTGAATCGCGGTGCGGATTTGAATTGCGGTGCGGGCTCGAATCGCCGCGACGATCGCTCGATTATTTATTTTGAATCTGGCGCCGCAAATGAAAAAGGCCCGGCGAATGCCAGGCCTTCATCAAATTGGTTGCGGGGGCAGGATTTGAACCTACGACCTTCGGGTTATGAGCCCGACGAGCTGCCAGACTGCTCCACCCCGCGTCTGAGAAAAGAATATTAACCTTATTTCCAACCAAGCGCAAGTTAGCCCATTTTTGAATTTGGATGTCGATGAACGATAGCGAGGCAATACTCGTGCTGGAAACCGCGCTGCTGTGCGCGGTTCAGCCGATGCAGATTTCCGATATGCGCAAGCTGTTCGGGGATGATGAACAATTCGACAGCAGCACGGTGCGCCGGCTTCTGGAGACCTTGCAAGGTAACTGGGCCGACGGCGGGCTGGAGCTTGTACAGCTCGCCTCCGGCTGGCGTTTCCAGAGCCGCCCCAGCATGCAGCGCTACCTGGAGCGCCTCAGCCCCGAAAAGCCGCCCAAGTACTCGCGCGCCGTGATGGAAACGCTTGCCATCGTGGCCTGGCGCCAGCCGGTGACGCGCGGCGACATTGAGGATATCCGGGGCGTGACCGTTTCGTCGCAGATCGTGAAAGCCCTGGAAGACCGCGGCTGGATCGAAGTCATTGGCCATCGCGACGCGCCGGGGCGTCCCGCGCTGTTCGGCACCACGCGCCAGTTCCTCGACGATCTGGGCCTGCGCGCGCTGGACGAGCTGCCGCCGCTGGAAACTGCCCACGCAGCCGCCGCGCTGGCCGGGCTGGATCTGGGCGAAGTGCAGCAGGTGCTCGGCGAAGCGCCGGAACCGGCCGAGGGCGAAGATGGTGCAGACGCAGCGCCGGAGTCGGCCGAAGAAGAAGGCGTCGCGGACGCAGTGCCGGAATCGGCCGACGGTGAGGTTGGCCAGGACGCCCCGCTGACGCAAGATGAGGCGCAGGCGCCCGCTGTTGAAGAGGGCGGCCTGGTCCAAGAGGGCGTGGACGCACCGCAGCACGCCTCGCAAGAGGACGAAAATCCGCCCGCCGCCAATCCTGATGCCGAATCCTCTGAGATTCTCCCCGTTGCGGAATTGTCTGTTTCGGAAGACGATGTCCCCATAGCGGCCATCGATAGCGTAGAATCCCAGCTTTCGCGCACAGAAGAAGGCGCGGATCCCGCCGACGAATCCACCGTCCGGGAGCAAGCCGAAGGCTTGTCCAATACGCCGCTCTCGTCCGATCTTCCCGACGACAGAGCTGGCAACGACATTTCCGATATGGCCGCCGATGCCTCCGAGGCCGGTGCTGCAAAGGAAAGAGTCGAGAACGCAAAACACGCGGAACCGACTGACCCGACTGACAAGACCGATGCCGTGGCCCCTGGCGACGCCAGGCGTGAGCCCGTTCATGGTCTTGACGAGGCCGTTCAGCCCGAACCCGATGCTGCCGGCGCGGCCTCGGAACAGGCGGACCCCGACCGGTCCGGGTCTGAACCGGATTCGGCGTCCCCAGATGATGACGAGCCTGCTCCCGGCAGGCCTACCCAAGTTTGAAATTCGGAGCTGTCCCAGTGACAACGAATACAGCAATGCAGGACGACACCCCCCGTTCGGATGACGCCGCTGCCGGCGCGCAGCCGGAATCCTCCGCCGCGCGCGAACCGGCCGCTGAAGGCGAAGCCGGCGCCCGCAGCCGCGGCCGCAAGCTGAGGACCCCGTTCCGCCGCCGCCGTGGCGACGCTGCCGCCGAACAGGCGCCCGCCGCCGAAGGGCAGGCTGCTGCGCCTGCCGCACCGGTCGAGTCCGCGGACTCCCGGGGTGGCGAGCAGGAAGCCGAGCAGGCGCTGTCCTACCTGGATACGGCTGACCGCATGGAGCAGCGTCTGGGCAAGTACCTGAACAGCGAAGCGGTCATGCCCAAGCTGCACAAGGTGCTGGCCGACGCCGGCATCGGGTCGCGCCGTGAAATGGAAGAGCTGATCGTCGCGGGCCGGGTGTCCGTCAACGGCGAGCCGGCGCATATTGGCCAGCGCGTGGGTCCCAACGATCAGGTGCGTGTCAATGGCAAGCCCATCATGCGCACCAACACGAAAAAGCCGCCGCGCGTGATCCTGTATCACAAGCCCGCCGGCGAGATCGTCAGCCACGACGACCCCGGTGGCCGCGCCAGCGTCTTTGCCCGGCTGCCCAAGCTGCGCACCGGCAAGTGGCTCTCGGTGGGCCGCCTTGACCTGAACACCGAAGGCCTGCTGATTTTCACGACGTCGGGCGACATGGCCAACCGGATCATGCACCCCCGCTATGGCACGGAACGCGAGTACGCCGTTCGTGTCCTGGGTGAAATGGACGAGGCGCAGCGCCAGTCGCTGGTCGACGGCATCGAACTCGAAGACGGCTTGGCCGCTTTCGGCGCGCTGGACTACCTGGGTGGCGACGGCAGCAACCGCTGGTACCGCGTCACGCTGCAGGAAGGCCGCAACCGCGAGGTCCGCCGCATGTTTGAAGCGGTCGGCGTCACCGTCAGCCGCCTGATCCGCACGCGCTTCGGCGATGTCGTGCTGCCGCGCACGCTGCGCCGTGGCCGCTGGGACGAACTGGACGCTTCGCTGGTGACCGCGCTGATGGTCCAGTTGGGACTGTTGCGCGAAGACGACGATTCGTCGGGCAACCGTCGCCGCTCCAAGCAGCCGCAATCGCACGATAGCGCCTTGCCTCCCGGATTCGGCACGCTCGACCGCAACGGCATGAACGGCGCCCGCATCGGCCGCCGTGGCAAGTTGCAGGGCGGCGGTCTGGGCAGTGCAGGGCAGGCTGCGGCGTGTCCTTCAGATCCTTTCGGCACCGGCCTCATGATCGCTGGTGGTTACGCCAACGGCCATCCGCTCTCGGGCGAACCTGGCCTGGGCAATCGCAAGAGCAAATCGGGTCCGCGCTCTGCGGGCGCCGGCAAGTCCGGTGGCAAGCAGGGCGGCAAGACCGGCGGCAAGCCGGGTGGGCGCGCGGGCGGCAACGCACGCGGCCCTCGCGCCGCAGCGAACGCCGCG
>NZ_DIEJ01000223.1:0-3957 GCF_002418565.1 Achromobacter sp. UBA5777
CGCCGCTGCCGGACGACGAGCCGCCGGCGATCAGCCGTGCGTCATAGGCGTTGCGCGTGCCATCGCCATCCGGGCCGGGGAAGGCGGTGTTGAAGCCGGACACGCCGAACGCCAGTTCATGCATGTTGGTCTTGCCCAGGATGACGGCGCCGGCTTCTCGCAGCCGCTGCACGACGGGCGCGTCCTCGGCGGGGCGAAAGGTTTTCAGCGCCGGCGTCCCGGCCGTGTTGGGCAGGCCGGCGACGTGGATGTTGTCCTTGATGGCGATGGGCACGCCGCCCAGCGGGCCGTGGCCGGGCGCCGAATCGTAGGCGCGCGCTTGCGCCAGCGCGCCATCGCGGTCGACCGTAATGAACGCGTTCAGGTCCTGGCGGGCGTCGATGCGGTCCAGGCAGGCTTGCGTCAGCGCCACGCTGCTGAGTCGGCCCTCGCGGATGTGTGCTGCCGCTTCGGTGACGGTCAGGTCCGCCAGGTCGGTGGGCAAGGGCTGGTCGGTCGTGCTGGGCATGGCGCTTTTTCCTTGGCTGTCGGTCGATCCGTATCTATACAGGGGTGGCGCGGGGCGGTCCAGCGGTGATTCGGGAGCTGTCCGCGCGTCGTCCGCCCCGCAGGTAGTGGAAAACCACGATGGCGGAAATTGGTGGACCAAATACGATTTGGTCAGACCAATTTGAGGCGCCATGACGTTGCAATCGCTCTCCAAGCCCGAAATGTCCACCGGACGCACGGCGCCAGACCGCGGCTATCTGCGGCTGGCCGCGCAAATCCACGCGCTGGTGGCGCAGGGGGAATTTGCCGCGGGCCAGCGCCTGCCGGCGGAGCGCGCGCTGGCCGAACGATTCGACGTCAGCCGCACGTCCGTCCGCGAGGCCATCATCGCGCTGGAGCTGCAAGGCGTGGTGGAAGTGCGCGGCGGTTCGGGGATCTATGTCTGCGAATCGGACGCGAGCCGGCCGTCCGCGATGCCGGAGGCGGGCGCCGGCCCCTTCGAGCTGCTTCGCGCCCGCTGCCTGATCGAATCCGAGATCGCCGCGCTGGCAGCTTCCACCCGTACCGACGCGGACCTCGACCGCATCTTCGAGGCGCTGACGGCCATGCGCGACCGGATGACGGACAAGGACGCCAACGCCGAGGCCGACCGCCGCTTTCATCTGTGCATTGCCCAATCCACCGGCAACAGCGTGCTGCTTGCCACGGTGACGTCGATGTGGGATCAGGCCCGGGGTCCGGTTTGGGAAAAGATGGAGCAGCATTTCCATACGCAGGCCTTGCGCCAGGCGTCGCAGGCCGATCATCAGCGCATCTTTGGCGCGCTGGTGGCCCGCGACGCGCAGGAGGCGCGGCAGGCGATGCGCGATCACCTTGAACGCGTGATCGGCGAATTTGCACAGGGGTGGCGCTGATGCTGAACTGCATGATCCACGGGGCGCAGGATCTGCGCCTGGAGTCCTCGGCGCCGCAGCCGCTCGGACCGTTGCAGGTGCGTGTCGGCGTCAAGGCCGTAGGCATCTGCGGATCGGACCTGCATTACTACCGGCACGGCCGTGTCGGCGATTTCGTCATCCGCGAACCGCTGACGCCGGGCCACGAGGCGTCCGGGCAGGTGTTGGAGGTGGGCGCGGACGTGACTGCGGTCAGGCCCGGTGACCGCGTGGCGCTGGATCCGGCGCGCACCTGCGGCGTGTGCCGCTATTGCCGGCAAGGCGATTCCAATCACTGCGAGTCGGTGCATTTCTTCGGCAGCGCCAGCCGCTTTCCGCACATGCAGGGCGCGATGCGCGAAGAGGTGGTGGTCGACGCGCGGCAATGCGTGCCCGTGCCGGATTCGCTGTCGTTTGAGCTGGCCGCCTTTGGCGAGCCGCTGGCCGTCGCCCTGCATGCCGTGCGCAGCGCGGGGTCGCTGCTGGGCAAGACGGCCATGGTGGTCGGCGCGGGTCCGATCGGCGCGTTGATCCTGATGGCCGCGCGCTTGGCGGGCGCCAGCCGGGTCATCGTGGTGGATATCGTGGACCAGACACTGGCGGCGTGCGCGCGGGTGGGGGCCACGCAAACCATCAACGCGGCCACGGATCTGGACGCTCTGGACGCGCTGGCGGCGGGCAAGGGCACGGTGGACGTGTGCTTCGAGGCGTCTGGCAGCTATGCCGGATTGGCAAGCTCCCTTCGCGCGGCGCGTCCGCGTGGCGTTGTCGTGACGGTGGGAACGCTGTCCGGCAGCAGCGCGGATTGCCCGTTCAACCAGATCATGGTCAAGAGCCTGTCGTGCATCGGCAGCTTCCGCTTCGTAGACGAATATGCGATGGCCGTGGATTGCCTGGCCCGCGGACTGGTGGACGTGTCGCCGCTGCTGACGGCGGCGGTGCCCGTCGCGCGCGTGCATGACGCGTTTGCGCTGGCGGGTGATCGCAACCAGGCGATGAAGGTGATGGTGACGTTCTGATCCTGCGGCCGCCTTGTGCGGCCGTCCCTTTCCTGTAGCCGGAAGTCCAAGATGAAGATTACGAATGCACGCGTGATTGTCTGTTCTCCGGGCCGCAACTTTGTGACCCTGAAGATCGAAACCGACCAGGGCCTGACCGGCATCGGCGATGCGACGCTGAACGGGCGCGAGCTGGCGGTGGCCGCCTACCTGACCGAGCACGTCATTCCCTGCCTGATCGGGCGCGACGCGCATCAGATCGAGGACATCTGGCAGTACCTGTACAAGGGCGCGTACTGGCGGCGCGGACCGGTCACGATGACCGCGATCGCTGGCGTGGACACGGCGCTGTGGGACCTGAAGGCCAAGGCCGCCGGGCTGCCGCTGTACCAGCTGCTGGGCGGCAAGAGCCGCAGCGGCGTGATGGTCTACGGCCACGCCAACGGCTCGGACATCGAGCACACCGTGGACGAGGTGCTGCGCTACGCCGACATGGGCTATCGCGCGATCCGCGCGCAGAGCGGCGTGCCGGGATTGGAAAAGGTCTATGGCGTGGGCCGCGGCACGTTGTTCTACGAGCCCGCCGACGCGGACCTGCCCAGCGAGCACGACTGGTCCACCGAAAAGTATTTGCGCCACGCGCCGCAACTGTTCGAGCGCATCCGCGACAAGCTGGGCTTTGAACACCATCTGCTGCACGACGTGCATCATCGTCTGACGCCCATCGAGGCCGCGCGTCTCGGCAAGTCGCTGGAGCCCTATAGCCTGTTCTGGATGGAGGACGCCACGCCGGCCGAGAACCAGGAGGCCTTCCGGCTGATCCGCCAGCACACCATCACGCCGCTGGCGGTGGGCGAAGTCTTCAACACGATCTGGGACTGCAAGGACCTGGTGCAGAACCAGCTCATCGACTACATCCGGACCACCGTCGTTCACGCGGGCGGCATCACGCACCTGCGGCGCATTGCCGACATGGCGTCGCTGTACCAGGTTCGCACCGGCTGCCATGGCGCTACGGATCTGTCGCCCGTGTGCATGGGCGCGGCGCTGCACTTTGATCTGTGGGTGCCGAATTTCGGCATTCAGGAATACATGCGGCATACCGACGAGACCGACGCCGTGTTTCCCCATTCCTATACGTTCGAGCAGGGCATGCTGTATCCGGGCGAGGCGCCGGGCCACGGCGTCGATATCGACGAGAAGCTGGCGGCGCGATATCCGTATCAGCGCGCGTATCTGCCCGTGAACCGGCTGCAGCACGACGGCACGCTATGGAACTGGTAGGCGAAGGCGGCCGGCTGACTGCGGCCTGGCTGGAAGGCCTGCCCGCGCAGGTGGCGCGTCCGGGCTATGACCGGGACGCGCTCGGCATCGGCATCGTGCATCTGGGCGTGGGCGCGTTCGCGCGCGGGCATCTGGCGGCGGTGAACGATGCGGCGCTGCGCGCCGGAGCCGGGCGGGATTGGGGCATTTGCGGCGTCTCGCTGCGCCACGCCGATACGCGCGACGCGCTGGCGCCGCAGGGCGGCCTGTATGCG
>NZ_DIEJ01000043.1:0-7205 GCF_002418565.1 Achromobacter sp. UBA5777
GCCAGCGTGGCGTCCGCCAGCAGCGCAAAGCCCGACGCATAGCGGCCCAGCCGGCGGTAATGGCCTGCCACCGGCCCCGAGGCCGGCGCGGGCGCCAGCATGCCGCCCGTCCAGGCGCGGCCGATCGCGCGCAGCGTGTTCATCCCCGCGTGGCGCAGATGGCGCCAGAAGACATCGTGAAAGACCTCGATGCCGCGTTCCTCGTCGGGATTGCCCAGCGCCAGGATCTCGGGCATCAGGTAGGGATGGGCGCGGATGGCGCCCTGCCCGAAGATGATCAGATTGCGCGTGAGGATGTTGGCGCCCTCGACCGTGATCGCAATGGGCACGGCGCGGTGCAGCGAGCCGAGGTAATTGCTGGGCCCGTCCATGACGGCGCGGCCCGCATGCACGTCCATCGCGTCGTTCACCGACGTGCGCATGCGCTCGGTGGCGTGGTATTTCATGATGCCGGACACGACCGCGGGCTTGACGCCCTGGTTGAGCGCGGCGCAGGTCAGGCGGCGCGCGGCCTCGACCAGATAGGCGTTGCCGGCCAGGCTGGCCAGCCGTTCCTGCACGCCTTCAAATTTGCCGATCGGAATGCCGAACTGCTCGCGCACCCGGGCATACATGCCGGTGGTGTGCGCGCACATCGCGGCGGCGGCGGCCGACAGCGACGGCAGCGAAATGCCGCGTCCGGCGGCCAGCGCGCTCATCAGCATCTGCCAGCCCTGCCCGGCGCGTTCCACGCCGCCGATCAGCGCATCCAGCGGCACGAAGACGTCGCGCCCCGAGTTGGGCCCATTCTGGAAAACCTGCATTGCAGGCAGGTGGCGGCGGCCGATGTCGACGCCGGGCGCATCCGTGGGGACCAGCGCCACCGAAATGCCGATGTCCTTGGCGCCGCCCAGGATGCCGTCGGGGTCCGACATCTTGAACGCCAGCCCCAGCACGGTGGCCACCGGCCCCAGTGTGATGTAGCGCTTGTGCCAGTTGAGCCGGATGCCGATGAGCTCTCGACCATCCACGACCTGGCGGCACACGACGCCGGTATCGACCATCGAAGCCGCGTCCGATCCGGCCTCGGGACTGGTCAGGCCGAAGCACGGGACTTCACGGCCGTCGGCCAGCCGCGGCAGCCAGTAATCGCGCTGCGCCTGCGTGCCGAACTGCATCAGCAGCTCGCCGGGTCCCAGCGAATTCGGCACCATGACCGTGACGCCGGCGGTGATGGAATAGGCGGAAATGCGGCGCACGACCTCGGAGTGCGCGTACGGAGAAAAGCCCAGGCCGCCATGGCGCCGCGGAATGATCATGCCGAAGAAGCGCTGCGCCTTCAGGAACTCCCAGATCTGCGGCGGCAGGTCGCGGCGGTTCCAGGAGATATCCCATTCGTCCAGCATGCCGCAAAGCTGCCGCACGGGGCCGTCGATGAATCGTTGCTCATCGGACGTCAACGTGGCGGGCGGCACAGCGAGGAGCTTGCGCCAGTCGGGGTTGCCCGTGAACAGGTCGGCGTCCCACCAGCTGTCGCCGGCTTCGATGGCTTCGCGTTCGGTGGCCGACATGGCCGGCAATGCATTGCGGGCCCAGCGGTATGCGGGTTCCGAAATGCGGCGCCGGCGCCAGGCGTTGAAATCCATGGGTCCCCCTGTGGTTCGCTACAAGACGTATCGGGGCAAAGTACCAGAATTGGCGCCGTGCGGCCAAGCTGCGGCTTACCGACTCTGCGACAATGAGCGTCGCCGCGCTGATGCGCAATCAACCGCTGTCCGGGCACGTCCGCATGCTGAACAAACTCTGGCTTGGCTTCTTTCTCACCGCTGCCGCGGCCGCGCTGTACCGCTGGCTGGTCATCGGAGATCCCGAGGTCTTTCGCCAGATGGTCGCCAGCCTGTTCGACATGGCGCGCGTGTCCGTGGAAGTGATGGTGCTGCTGTTTGGCACGCTGACGCTGTGGCTCGGTTTCCTGCGCATCGCCGAAGGCGCGGGCCTCGTCGAAAAGCTGGCGCGGTTGCTGGGACCGCTGTTCGCGCGCCTGATGCCCGAAGTGCCGCGCAATCATCCGGCCATCGGCCTCATCACGCTGAACTTTGCGGCCAATGGCCTCGGGCTGGACAACGCCGCCACGCCCATCGGCCTGCGCGCCATGCGCGAGCTGCAATCGCTCAACCCCAAGCCCGACACCGCCACCAACGCGCAGATCCTGTTCCTGGTGCTCAATGCGTCGTCGCTGACACTCTTGCCCGTCACGCTGTTCATGTTCCGCGCGCAACAGGGCGCGCCCGATCCCACGCTGGTGTTTCTGCCCATCCTGCTGGCCACCAGCGCGTCCACGCTGGCCGGCTTTCTGGCGGTGGCGCTGTGCCAGCGCCTGCGCCTGGCCGATCCCGTCATCATGCTGTGGCTGGGCGGCGCGGCGCTTCTGCTCGGTGGGTTCATGGCGCTGCTGGCCAGCATGTCGGCGGCCGCGATCGCCTCGCTGTCCTCGCTATTGGGCAACCTGACGCTGTTCGGCATTCTGCTGACGTTTCTGATCGTGGGCGCCTGGAAAAAGGTGCCCGTGTACGAGGCCTTCATCGAGGGCGCGAAGGAAGGATTCGACATCGCCAAGAGCCTGCTGCCCTATCTGGTGGCGATGCTGTGCGCCGTGGGCGTGCTGCGCGCGTCGGGCGCGCTGGACTTCCTGTTGGACGGCATCCGCTGGGTGGCCGCGCAGGCCAACTGGGACACGCGGTTTGTGGACGCGTTGCCCACCGCGCTGGTCAAACCGTTCTCGGGCAGCGCGGCGCGCGCCATGATGCTGGAAACCATGACGCACTTTGGCGTGGACAGTTTCCCGGCGCTGCTGGCTGCGGTGGTGCAAGGCAGCACCGAGACCACGTTCTACGTGCTGGCGGTGTATTTCGGATCGGTGGGGATCCTGCGCGCCCGCCATGCGGTGGGCTGCGCGCTGATCGCCGACCTGGCCGGCGTGCTGGCCGCGATCGGCGTGTGCTACTGGTTCTTTGGTTGACCGCAGATCGCGGCGGCCGGCTTTCATCGCCGGGCCTCCGCGGTTCATGCCGCCTCAATCCACCAGCAGTATCTTCATCCCGTTGGTGCCGCCGCTGTCGCGGTAGAAATCGCCCTTGGTCAGAATGACCCAGTCGCCCGTCTGCACCAGATTGCGCTTGCGCAGTTCGTCGATGGCGGCGTTGGACAGGTCGGCGGGATCGTACTCCGACGGCGAGAACGGAATCGTGTACACGCCGCGGAACATGGTTACGCGGTTCTGCGTCACGCTGTGCGGGCTGTAGCAGTAGATCGGCACGCCCGAGCGGATGCGCGACATGATGAGCGGCGTGTGGCCGCTTTCGGTCAACGCGATGACGGCTTTCACGCCGGGGAAATGGTTGGCCGCATACATGGCCGCCAGCGCGATGGTCTCGTCGCAGCGCGTGAAGGTTTCGCCCACGCGATGGTGCGATTTGGTCGAGGTGGGGTGCTTTTCTGCGCCGAGGCACACTCGGGCCATGGCCTGCACCGTTTCGACCGGATATTGGCCGGAGGCGCTTTCCGCCGACAGCATGACGGCATCGGTGTAGTCCAGCACCGCGTTCGCCACGTCCGAGACTTCGGCGCGGGTCGGCATGGGACTGGAGATCATCGACTCCATCATCTGCGTGGCGGTGATGACGACCTTGTTCAGCGTGCGCGCGTGCTGAATGATGCGCTTCTGGATGCCCACGAGTTCGGCATCGCCCACTTCCACGCCCAGGTCGCCGCGCGCCACCATGACGCCGTCGCTGGCGCGGATCAGCGCGTCCAGGGCTTCGTCGTCGGCCACGGCTTCCGCGCGTTCGATCTTGGCGATGATCCACGCCTGGCTGCCGGCGGCGGCAAGCAGGGTGCGGGCCTCGTCGATGTCGCTGCCATAGCGCGGGAACGACACGGCCACGTAGTCCAGTTCCATCTCAGCGGCCAGCTTGATGTCGACGCGGTCCTTGTCAGTGAGGCTGGGCGCCGACAGGCCGCCGCCGCGGCGGTTGATGCCCTTGTTGTTGGACAGCGGGCCGCCCACCGTGACGGTGGTGTGGACCTCGTCGCCTTCGACGCGGTCGACGACCAGCACGACGCGGCCGTCATCGAGCAGCAGCTCGTCGCCCACGCGGCAGTCGGTGACAAGTTCGGGGTAATCGATGCCCACGATGCTGGCGGTGCCCGCGTCCTTGGGATGCACGCGCGACAGCGTGAACGGCTGACCCACCTGCAGTTGCACCAGCTTGTCGACAAAACGTGCAATGCGGATCTTGGGCCCCTGCAGGTCGCCCATGATGGCGACGTAGCGGCCTTGCTTGGCGGCGATCTCGCGGACCATGCGCGCGCGTTCGCGGTGATCGTCCGCGCTGCCGTGCGAGAAGTTCAGCCGCGCCACGTCCAGCCCCGCGCGAATCATCGCGTCGATACGTTCGGGCGACGAGGTCGAGGGTCCCAGGGTGGCGACAATTTTGGTGCGGCGCAATACAGGCATGGCGGTCCACTCTCGCAAAAACAACGAAAGCGCTATGGTACGCCGGCCGCGTTGCCACGGGTATCATGGGTGACATTTCCGACCCTCAACACGCCCAACGACACCCGTGAAAATCGTTATCGCTCCCGACTCGTTCAAAGAAAGCGTTTCCGCGCCGGATGCGGCCGCCGCCATTGCGCGCGGCGTCAAGGCGGCCTTTCCCGGCGCGCATACGGTGTGCGTCCCAATGGCTGACGGCGGCGAAGGCACGGTCGAAGCCGTCCTCGCGGCCACCGGCGGCAAGGAACGGCAGATCGCGGTCAACGACGCGCTCGGACATAAGGTCGATGCCGTCTGGGGACTGCTGGAAGACGGCACCGCCATCATCGAGATGGCCGCTGCGGCGGGGCTTGAATTGATTGCACCGGCAAAGCGCGACCCGATGCGCGCCAGCAGCCACGGCGTGGGCGAGCTGATGCGCGCGGCACTGGACGCGGGCGCGACGCGCATCATCCTGGGCCTTGGCGGATCGGCCACCAACGACGCGGGCGCCGGCATGCTGACGGCGCTGGGACTGCGCCTGCTGGACGCGGGGGGCAACAGCCTGCCGCCGGGCGGCGGCGCGCTGGGGCAGCTTGCCTCGATCGACACACGCGGCCTGGACCCGCGGCTGGCGCAGGTCCGCATCGATATCGCCTCCGACGTCGACAACCCTTTGTGCGGTCCGCAGGGCGCCTCACATGTCTTTGGTCCGCAAAAAGGCGCGACGCCGGAACAGGTGCAGACGCTGGACACGATGCTGGGCCACTTCGCCGATGTCTGCGCCCGTCATCTGAACGCGGATCACCGCGATGAACCCGGCGCAGGCGCCGCCGGCGGCCTGGGTTTTGCCGCCAAGGCGTTTCTCAATGCGCATTTCCGCCCCGGGGTGGAAATCGTCGCGGAACTGGGTGGCCTGGCCGACGCGGTGGAAGGCGCAACGCTGGTGTTCACCGGCGAAGGCCGGATGGACGCACAGACCCTGCGGGGCAAGACGCCCGCCGGCGTCGCCAGGATTGCGCAGCGCGCGGGCGTACCCGTCGTGGCGCTGGCCGGCTCGCTGGGCGATGGCTACGAGGCCCTGCACACCTGCGGCATCAGCGCCGCATTCAGCCTGGCCCCAGGCCCGATCACGTTGCAGCTGGCGCTGGTGGATGCCGAGCGCCTGCTGACAGACCGGGCGCGGGACGTGATGCTGCTGTGGATGGCGGCGCAGAAACGCATGCTGTGATCCGGCTGCCGGCACTGTGCATGCCGGCGACGTTGCCCCCCGCCGTAGCGCGGAAAAGCAAAAAGGCCCCGAGGGGCCTTTTTGCATTGCCTTGCCATACCGAAAGGGCGTCAATCGCGCGCCAACACCCCGGCTTCGACCAGCGCATCCGACAGGCGGATGTAGCGGTCCACCGAAATATCCTCGGCGCGCGCGGTGGGCGCAATTTCAAGCGCTTCCCAGGGCACTTGCGGCGCCCAGTCGGCCAGCACCCGACGCAGCATCTTGCGGCGCTGCGAAAAGGCGCGCGCCACGACGGTTTCGAACGCACGCTCGCTGATGGGCCGCAGGCGGTCCGCCGGCAAGGGCACCATGCGCACGATGGCAGACACCACCTTGGGCGGCGGATCAAAGGCCTCGGGCGGCACGTCGAACAGCTTGTGCATGCGATAGCGCGACTGCAGCATCACGGACAAGCGGCTGAAATCGCCGGAGCCGGGCTTAGCCACCATGCGGTCGATCACTTCGCGCTGCAGCATGAAATGCTGGTCGCGGATGTGATCGGCCCAGGTCATCAGGTGAAACAGCAACGGGCTGGAGATGTTGTAAGGCAGGTTGCCCACAACGCGCAGCGCGCCGCCGAACTGCGAGAAATCCACCGTCAGCGCGTCGGCTTCGACGACCGTCAGGCGGGAAGCCTCGAACTGCTTGCGCAGTCGGGCGGCCAGATCGCGGTCGATTTCGACCGCGGTGAGATGGTCCAGGCGCTCGAGCAGCGGCCGCGTCAGCGCGGACAGGCCTGGGCCGATTTCGACCACGGCATCGTCGCGGGCGGGCGCAACCGCCCGGACGATGGACTCGACGACGCTGTCGTCGGTCAGGAAGTTCTGGCCAAAGCGCTTGCGCGCCTGGTGTTGAGACATGAAAAGCCCGTAATGCGTTTAGCGGTTGTTCTGCTGGATCTTCTGCTGCTTCTCGAGGCGGTTGTCGACGTACGCCTGCGCACGCAGCTGCTCGAGCCAGTCTTCAAAGGCCGGTTGGGCACGGCGCTCGAACAGCGTCTGGCGGGCGCGCATGCGGGCCAGATCGTCGGTCGCATCGTGATCGCGGCGTTCTTCGACCTCGATCAGGTGCCAACCGAACGGCGTCTGCACGGGTTGGCTGATTTCGCCAGGTTGCAGCGTGTTCATCGCGGCCTCGAACGGCGGCACGGTTTCACCCGGATTCAGCCAACCCAGTTCGCCGCCTTGCGGCGCAGTGGCGTCCTGCGAATACTGGCGTGCCATTTCCTCGAACTTGGCGCTGCCGTTCACCAGACGCTGGCGAACCTGCTCCAGGCGCTGGCGGGCCAGTTCATCGCTCATGACGGTCGACGTCTTGATCAGGATGTGGCGCGCGCGCGTTTGAACGACCTGCGTGGGCCCCTGCGGCGCCTGCGCGCGCGCGGCCGGCTGCGGAGCCGGTTGCGGAGCGGCTTGGGGC
>NZ_DIEJ01000088.1:0-7291 GCF_002418565.1 Achromobacter sp. UBA5777
GCGCATCGCGCGCGGTGGCGGTGTCCGGCAGCAACGGCGTCCAGTCGCGCTGCATGCCGTGATCGGCCAGGACGACGTTGCCGCGCGCGACGGACACGGCCCGCTTGACCAGCGCGCCGCTCTCGTCGAACTCGCGGCTGACGCAGAGCGGAAACGGCAGCGCGTCGTCCGGATGCCAGGCGATCAGCAGCAGGTCGGTGCCGGTCAGATCGTCGCGGCCGGCCCGGGTTTCAGTCAGGCGCACGGCGACGCGATGCGTGCGGTCGGCGTCGGCCTTGCGGCCCGTCAACGGGTCGATGGTCTCCTCGAACACCACCACGTCGCCGGGGGCAAGCGTCAGCGGCGGATCGTTCACCAGCGCCGCCTGCGTCTGGCCGCGCGGCAGGCAGTAGGCGGGATCGGCGAAGTCATGCAGCAGGATGCGGCTGTGCGCGGCGTGCAGCGTCAGGTCGTGCAGCGTCTCGAACACTTCAATGCCGGCCGCGGGCAGCCCGTCCAGCACGTCACGGCGGCGCACGGGCTCGGCAAGCGCGGCTTCGGGCGTGCTGGTCAATAGCGGCGTGCCGGCCGGGATGACCTTGCCATCGCCCAGCGCGTTCGCTTCGATCGCGACAAACACGCGCGCGTTGCAGCCGTCATGCAAGAGGTAGTCCAGCAGACGCGCGTGGCGCCGCAGCGAGGTCCGGCGGCGCGCGGTGTCCAGATAGGCCTCGGTGGCGGCGGCGTCCTGCGCGTAGGACAGATGGTCGGCCACGTAGGCCAGCGTTTCGACCAACGCCACCGTGAAGTCCGCCGGGTTTCGCTCGGTGAAGTCGGGCATGCTCTGCGACAGGCGGTCCAGCATCAGCCGCCGGAAGCTCTCGTAATCCTTGGCCAGGTAATCAAGCAGCGGCTCTGTCGGCGTGGGCGCATCGCACGTGTGCGTATCGGCGCAGTCGAACTCCGACGGGCACCCCGCCTTGAAGTTGATCTCGATGGTGGACAGGCACAGGTCAAAGCCCGGCGCCGGCGCGTCAGGGTCGGCAGGGTTGACGAGCGCGAGCGTGTACCACGAGAAGTCGCCCGCCTTGTCCACGGTCAGCCGGATCTCGTTGCCGGAAAGCACCGGGTCCGCGGCCAGCGCAATGCCGCGGATGCGCGCGCCGCCTTCGATACGCACGTGCGCGCGTCCGATGCCGGACACCGGATGCGCGCACACGACGCGCACCGTGCGCTGGTCGGCCGCGTCGATTTCCACGAAGGCGATGCCGTTGTCGCCGGGCGGCTGCTGGGCGCGCAGCAATTGCAGCCGGCGCGGGTTGGCGCTGCGGAACTGGCGGTTCATGGCAGATCCCGCGTAAAGCGCGCCAGCCGCCGCTGCTGGCCCTGGCGCAGCACGTACTGCACGTCGACCTGCAGGGTCGCATCGCGGTGCGCGACGTTGACCGATTCCACGGCGATGCGCTCGCCCAGCCACTGCTGCAACGCGCCTTGCACGCTCATCTGCACGGCGGCGGCCAGCGTGTCGCTGTTGGGCGCGAACACCAGTTGCAGCAGCCCGCAGCCGAAGTCCGGCCGGTTCACGCGCTCGCCCGGCACGGTGAACAAGACCTGCTCGATCATGTCGCGCACGTGCGTGGCGTCGTCGGCATTGCGGCTGCGGCCGCGGGCGTCGGGTTCGAACGGAAAGCGCAGGAGGGCCATGGCGACGCGTCCTTACATGCCCACGACGCGGGCCTGCGCCTGCAGCGCCAGCATCGGCGTGCCGGTGGGCATGCAGATCGACGAGCCGGCCTGCAGTGCGGCCGGCATTCCACCGATCAGCACGCGCGTCGCGCCGGCGAGCCACATGCCGGTGACGCAGGGACCGTTGCCCGACGGGGGCGGCGGAAACGCGCAGCCCGCGATGGAATACGTCGACAGGATGGTCACGGCCGGCTGGCCCGACAGCAGCACGCGCGGGTTGGGCGACGTCGGGATGGCCTGGCCGCCGTGCGAACACTGCACGGTGGCGCCGAGATGCAGCAGGGGTCCGGGCATGCTCTGGCCTCCTCAGGTCACCGTCAAGGCGCCCTGGTTGATGTTGACGGCAGGGCCGGCCAGCATCACCGTCGCGCCCTGGCCGTTGGACAGCGTGATGCCCACGTCGCTGATCGAGATCATCGCGCCCGTTTTGGTCTTGAGCAGGATGCCGCCGGTGGGACCCGGCAAATCGGAAATCATCAGCGTGTTCTGTCCGCCGGTCTGCAGCACGATGCTGGGCGACACGGGCAGGCCCGCCAGCGCCAATGCGGGGACTTCGGCCGCCGATCCCCAGAATCCGCCGACCCAGATCGGGTAGTCGGGTTTGCCCTGTTCAAACTCCACCCACACGCCCGAACTGACCTGCGGCACGACGAAGACCCCGCTCTGCTGTCCGGCAAACGGCACGCAGGGCATGGCCCAGCTTGAGACGCCCAGGCCCAGCACGTCGGGCACCTGCACCTGGATGCGGCCCATCTGCATGGGATCGACGTTGTTGATCACCACGCCGCGGAATTTGCCGTAGTGGCGTTGAGGGTCTGTCATGGCGGCACCAGGGGCAGGGTCGAGATCAGGCCGTTGCGGGCCAGCGAGAACTGCTGCCGGAATTCGCCGGCCTTGAGCGAGCTGTCGACGCGCTTGACGTAGTACAGGCCATCGAACGCCAGCCCCGCGCCGCGCACCCCCACCAGTTGGCGCGACTTCAGCACATGGCCGTAGCGCAGCACGTTGAGCGATCCATCGGCGGTCACGGCGTCGGCAGTGGTGCCGGCGGCCATGGCCAGGCCGCGGCCCAAGGCGGCGGCCGGCGACAGCTTGGCGGTGTCCTTGAGCAGCGTGAGTCCCTTAGCCAGCGGCGGCAGCAGGCCCAGCGGCGGGCTGGTCAGGCTGACGTCGGGGACGGGTAGCGGAATTGGAAACTTGGTCAGCGGATTCTGGATGAAGATGACCGGCAGCGCGGCGTCCGACTGGTTCACCGCGAACGACAGCGACTCGACATTGCTGTGCACGTCCATGCCCAGGTTGAGCGCTGGCTGCACCGGCCCCAGCCTGATCTCCGGTCCCCAGTACGCCACGTTGGCGCCGGGCAGCGGACCGGGCTCGATGTAGAACACGTGGCCCACTTCCCGGGCAAGCTGACGCACGTAGGCCAGATCGGTGCCTTCGTGCAGCGGAATGCGTTCCACCGGAATCGGCACGTCGGTGAAGGGCGACGGCACGATCAGCGGCAGCATGCCGTACAACGCGTAGCGGCCGATGATGGCGGCGACGCGCGCGGGCGGGGGCATGGCCGGGTAGGGCAGACCGCTCATGTCCTGCTTGTCCATCGCCACCGTCAGGTCTTCACCGGTGACGGTCAGGCGCGACTGGCCCGGCGCGTTGCCGTCCGTGATCTCCTGTCGCGTGACCAACCCGTCCATCAGCACGGTGGGCAACCCGTTCAGCGTGGCGATCAGGATGACGCGCAGCCACGGCACCTGGCCGCCCGCGATCACCAGCAGCGTGTGCAGCGGCGAGCGGTTGCTGACGGAGAAGGTGAGCTGAAAGCCGCCCGGCCCCTCCGCGGACGACGACACCTCGACGCGCTCCAGGCCGTCCATGATGGGGCGGGGCGCGGGCACCGGCAGGCCGGGGCCGACCAGCAGCGTCAGGTGCACGCCGCTAAGCATCGTTGCCTCCGAATGGGGCGCCACCGAAGGAAGAGCCCAATGCGGCGGGCAGCGTTACGCGCAGGCTGCGCCCGGGCACTTCCAGCGCGGCCGGACGCGGCGCGTCGTTGCCGTCCGCCAGACGCCAGAACTGCAGCGGATCGCCGAGCGCCGCAGCGGCAATCCGGTCCAGCCGGTCCCCCGGTGCGACCGCGACCTCGCCCACCGCCGTCAGCGCCGCCGGGTCCGGCAGAAAGCGCCGACGCAGGTAGACGAGCGGCCGGCCATCCGGCCCCGGCATTTCGGCCGTGGGCACGTCGTGATACCGGCTGTTGGCGGGAAAGCGCTGCACGCTCATGGCAGGGACTCCAATCCGACGGAACCCAGGTCGCCCAGACCAGCCAGCGCGGCCAGCCGTTCCTTGCGCTGCTGATACACCAGGTACAGATGGCCACCCTTGTCGCCAAAGCCCAGATCGCCCACGTGCAGCACTCGCAGACCCAGCGACACCTTTGCGCGAATGGGGTTGAGCCGCGCGTCGAAGGCCTCTTCGGTAATCGAGAAATCGGTCACGCGCACCGGCACCACGCGCTCGCGGCTCCATACGAACAGGCTCAGCGGCGCGACCGTGGGCGCGATTTCCAGCGTGCCCAGGTTGGCGATCTGGTTGTTGCGGATGAGCGCGGCGCTGTCCGGATAGACGATGGTTTCCAGCGCGGCAAGCTGCGCATGGATGCCCGTGTCGCGCGCCTGGGGATGATCGTCGGGAAATTCGAGCTGATCGGTGGCGTCCAGCTCGGCGTCCAGCCGGATCGTTTCCGCGGGCGGCCCTTTCAGACGCAGCGGCTCGCCCGCCGCGCCGCCGTCGTCCACGCTCTGCGGCTGCAGCGAGCGCGTCAGCGTCTCGGGGTTGTACTGCAGCGATATCACGCGCTGCACCGCCCCGCTGGCCGGATCGATCAGGATGATGCCGCCGCGCAGCAGGCGGGGCGAAAGCGGTCCGCTCATGGATAGGCCTGCGGTTCGGCGGCGTTGCGCACAGCCGTGATGCGCTGCGCGCCCACCAGCGCTTCCGGCCAGTGGCGCGCCGCGCTGAAGAGGTCTGGGCGGTAGTCGAACTCCAGCACGAAGCGCGACACCGGCACCCGCGCCACGCAATCCAGTTCGACAGCGCGCAGCTTGCCCGGCGGCTCGTCGACCATCGTGACGTCGGCGTAGCGCGTCTGGCACAGGGCCAGCACCTCGCCCACGGTCTTGCCAATCCAGTCTTCCATGGCGGCTCCTAGATCAGATTCATGTTCTTGGGGACGGCGCTGGCGTCGTCCGGCCGGCAGGCGCGATAGAAGCAGATGCCGCAGCCGTCGACCGAGGCCCGCACGGCGGTCTCGACCTTGGCCTGGAACGTGCCGGTGGCGGCGGCAAACGCGTCATTCCAGCGGGTCTTGAAATCGACGCCGCGCTTGCGGCAGTCGTACACGGCCTCGTAGTCCTGCATGTTCAGCGCATAGTTGCAGCTTCCAGCCCCGATGTACTTCACCCAGCCCTGGCTGCCGGCCATGAAGTTGGCGACGTCGGCGCCGGAAAACGCCACGCCCAGCTTGGACCCTTCCGAGCTGCTGTATGGATGCGTGTGATACGTGCCGAGCGTGTAGTCGCCCTTTTTCTCGGCGGGCAGGCTGATGCTGCCGCCGCCGCCCGAGCCGGTGCGGATGACGCGCTTGCCGTCCTTGTCGGACACGATGCGCCCGCCGTGTTCCTGCACGGTGTCGCCTCCGTGGCCGGACTTGGACCAGGCCTCGTTGACCGCGTCATACACGTCGTCCGGCATGGTGTGCGTGGTGGGGCATTTGCGCGCCTCGGCCTCGGCCACGCGCAGGTCGCCCATGCCGGCGCGCTGCACGGTCTGCGCTACACCTGGCGCCGCACTGGGCCGTGACAGGCTGTGCGCGGCACGGTCGGCTTCCGCCTCCAGCGCTGACTGCGATGGGCCCAATTCCAGCGGCAGGCCGGGGTGGTAGCGCCCCTGCTGTTGCACGACATGCGCCAGTTCGTGCGCCAGCAGGTCGCGGCCCTGGCGTGTGCCCGGCGCGTAGCGGCCCGCGCCGAAGGCCACATGCGGGCCGACGGTGTAGGCCTGCGCATCCAGCGCGCGCGCCGATTCCGCGGCCCGCGCATCCGCGTGGATGCGCACGCGCCCGAAATCATGGCCGTAGCGCCGCTCGAATTCCATCCGGTCTGCTGAGGCCAGCGGCTGGCCCGCGCTACGCAGCACGTCCTCGACCTGGTCGGGCACGGCCGCCCTTGCACGACCGGCAGACGACGAGGCGGCGCATTTCGACTTGCCGCCGCATCCGCAGGCGCATCGCCGCATCACCAGGCGCGAGCGCGGTGGCGACGTGTCCGGCCGCGGCGTGAACAAGGACGCTCTCATGGCACGGCTCAATGCTTCAGGTGAAACGTGTCGGCGATGGCGCGGCCCGCTTGCGTGCCCGTCTGCGCCGGTTGCGCGCCGTCCGCGACGGTGCGTACCTCTTCTGCATGGGAATCGGCGGCCGCGCCGCCGTTCTGCGCCGCGCGCCGGACCAGCTCGTGGACCAGCGCGGCAACGAATGCATTGCGTTGGGCGGCGTCATGGCTCGGCAGGCTGAGCGCGCGGATATGCAGGTGAATTGCGGATTTCATGGCCATCCCCTCGTTTCGGCATCGGCCAGTGGCCGTTCCCGTTTGGCGGCTTCGGCGTGCGCGGCTTGCAGCACGTGAGCCATGGTGACTTCGGAGCCGGCGTCGGCGGCCAGGAAGGCCGCGTTCAGCGCGACGTTGCGGATGCTGCCGCCCGTCAGGTTCAGGCGCGCCAGTTGGCGCGGGTCGAGATCGCGGGTCGGCGTGGCGGCCGGGAACACGCCGCGCCAGATCCGCGCGCGCTGGTCCAGGTCAGGAAACGGAAACTGCACGACAAAGCGCAGCCGCCGCAGAAAGGCGCTGTCCAGGTTGGACTTCAGGTTGGTGGTCAGCACCGCGAGGCCCCGGTACGACTCCATGCGTTGCAGTAGGTAGCTGATTTCGATGTTGGCGTAGCGGTCGTGGCTGTCCTTGACCTCCGAACGCTTGCCAAAGAGCGCGTCCGCCTCGTCGAACAGCAAGATCGCGCCGCCGTCCTCCGCGGCCTCGAACAGGCGCCGCAGATTCTTTTCGGTCTCGCCGATGTACTTGCTGACGACGGCGGACAGGTCGATGCGGTACAGGTCCAGTCCGGTTTCGCGCGCCAGCACCTCCGCGGCCAGCGTCTTGCCCGTGCCGCTTTCGCCGGTGAACAGGGTGGCAAGACCCAGGCCCCGCGACTGCGCGGCTGCGAAGCCCCAGTCTTGATAGACACGATAGCGCTGGCGCAGATGGGCGGCGATCTGGCGCAGCACCGCACGCTGCGGCTCGGGCAGTACCAGATCGTCCCAGCCGGCGGCCGGCGTTAGGCGCTGCGCCAAGCCGTCCAGCTTGCTGCGGCTGGCCTGCGCGCAGCCCTGCCACAGTAAGGCGGCGGGATCGGCGCCGGTCTCCTGCAATGCCGGCGCAAGCGCGGCGGCGGTGCGCTGCAAGGTTCGCGAGTCCAGGCCGAACTGGCTGGCCGCCTGGTCCACGGCATCGCC
>NZ_DIEJ01000086.1:0-219 GCF_002418565.1 Achromobacter sp. UBA5777
AAGGCCATCGCCAATGCCGCAGGCAACCGCAATGACGTTCTTGAGCGCGCCGCCCACTTCGACACCCACCAGATCGGTGCTGGCGTAGACGCGCAGCGCCGCGCCATGGAAGGCGGCGGTGGTGGCTTCGCGCAGGGCGGGGCTGCTGCTGGCGACCGTCAAGGCGACGGGCAGGCCCTGGGCGACTTCGCGCGCGAACGACGGGCCCGACAAGGCGCC
>NZ_DIEJ01000086.1:456-3944 GCF_002418565.1 Achromobacter sp. UBA5777
GGTCTTGGGCAGGGAAATGCCGGGCAGATAGCGGGCATTTTCGTGGGTGGCGGCCATGGCGGCCGCTTGCGCGGCTTCGCGCGCCCAGAGCTGGGTGGGGTGGCGGCGGCTGGCGGCCGCCGCCAGGGCGGTGCCCCAACTGCCCGCTCCCAGGACGGCGACGCGCAGGCGCGGCTCGGCGGGTTGGTTCATGGGGCGCCGCGGGGTGCTTACTGGCGGGGGGCGCCGGGGGGCAGAATGATGCCCGATTCGGCGCCGTTGGCGCCGGCGGCCTGCTGCTGTTGCAGTTCGGCGATGCGCTGCTCGTACAGGGCCTGGAAGTTGACTTCGGTCAGGTGCAGCGGCGGCATCGAGGTGCGGGTGATCGCGTCGGCGACGTTGGCGCGCAGGTACGGGTACAGCATCGTGGGGCAGACAATGCCCAGCAGCGGATCGAGTTGCTCTTCGGGGATGTTGGCCGCTTCGAAGATGCCGGCTTGCGTGCCTTCGACCAGGTACACGACCTTGTCGTTGATGCGCGTGGTGACGGTGACGGTGACCGTGGTTTCGAACACGGTTTCGGCCAGGCGCTGGCCGCCCACGGTGATGCTCACTTCGACCTGGGGCGCTTCCTGCTCCAGGAACACGTGAGGCGCGTTCGGCATTTCCAGCGAAAGGTCTTTCAGGTAGACGCGCTGCAGATTGAACGAGGGCGCGTCGTTGCCGCCTTCTTGCTGGGTGTTTTGGTCTTGATCAGCCATGAGTGTTTCCGTTGGTGGGGGAGGCAAAAAGGGGCGATTAGCCGTTCAGCAAGGGGGTGAGTCCACCCGAGCGGTCCAGGGCTATCAGGTCGTCGCAACCGCCGACATGGGTATCGCCGATGAAGATCTGCGGGACGGTGCGCCGGCCGGTGCGTTCGATCATGACATCGCGCTGGGACGGTTCGCGGTCGATCTGGATGATTTCCAGGTCGGCCACGCCACGCTGCTCGAGCAGCGCCTTGGCGCGGGAGCAATAGGGGCAATAGTCCTTGCTGTACATGACGACTTTGTTCATAGGGCGCTCCTGTGGGTACAAGAATAGGTAGATGGGGGCGAGTCCCCCTGCTTCAACCCTTCTGGGTTACCGGCAGGCTGGCGGCCGACCAGGCACGCATGCCGCCTTCAAGCGGCACGACGTCGGTGAATCCCTGGGCGCGCAGCTTGGCGGCGGCGCGGGCCGAATCGCGGCCATTGTCGCAAACCACCACCAGCGGCTTGTTCTTGGGCAGCGAGCCGGCCTTCTGCTCGATGTCGGCTGCCGGCACGTTTCGTGCCTGAGCGATATGACCGGCCTGGAATTGCTCGACGGGGCGCACGTCAACCCACACGGCATTGCGCTGGTTGACCATCTGGATGGCTTCAGTCGTGCTGATGGCGGACCCGGTCCGGCCCTTGCGCAGGGCGGGAATGATCAGCATCACGCCGGAAACGACGGCGACGGCGACGATGAAGATGTTGTTTTTATCGAGCAAGAATTGCAAAAGGTCCACGAAGGCTTCCTGTAGTACGTCGGCGGGCGCTACGTCGGCTTGCGGGTGGGCAAGTCTTCCGGCCAGCCTGGTAGGGGCGAACCCTGATGCGACGCGTCCAGGACATGGACGCGGTGCGCCGGGGCAAAATCACGGGCAAAATCACTCAATTATAAAATGAGCGCATTCCTTAACCATCCTCCAACTTTAACCCGCCCGGCGGGCGCCCCAAACCATGCACAAACTCGTACTGATGCGCCACGGCGAAAGCCAGTGGAATCTTGAAAACCGTTTCACCGGCTGGACCGACGTCGACCTGACCGACACCGGCCGCGAACAGGCCCGCAAGGCGGGCGAACTGCTCAAGAAAGAAGGCTTCACCTTCGACCTGGCCTACACCTCGGTCCTCAAGCGCGCCATCCGCACCCTGTGGATCGCCCTGGACGCCATGGACGCCATGTACACCCCGGTCGGCGTGAACTGGCGCCTGAACGAACGCCACTACGGCGCCCTGCAGGGCCTGAACAAGTCCGAAACCGCCGCCAAGTACGGCGACGAGCAGGTCCTGATCTGGCGCCGCGCCTACGCCATCGCCCCGGAGCCGCTGTCGCTGGACGACGAACGCCACCCGCGCTTTGACAGCCGCTACGCCAAGATCCCGGCCGACCAGCTGCCCGCCACCGAGTGCCTGAAAGACACCGTGGCACGCGTGCTGCCGTTCTGGAACGACTCCATCGCCCCGGCCATCCGCTCCGGCCGCAACGTGCTGATCGCCGCCCACGGCAACAGCCTGCGCGCCCTCATCAAGCACCTGGACAACGTGTCTGACGACGACATCGTCAACCTGAACATCCCGACCGGCCAGCCGCTGGTATACGAACTGGATGATGACCTGCGTCCGATCCGCCACTATTATCTGGGCGATGCCGCCGAGATCGAGGCGGCCATGGCTGCGGTCGCGGCTCAGGGCAAGGCCAAGAAGGACTGATATCTCTATGCGTCGCACGGCGGGGTTGTTGTTGGCGGTCATGTTGGCCAGTGGGACGCTGCCTGCGCGCGCCGCGCCCAGTGACCTCGCCGGGCGTCAGTCCGACGCCGAAAAGCAGCAGGCCGCCTTGCGCGACCGCATCGAGAGTCTGCAAAAGGACATCGACGACCGCGAGGCGGCCCGCAAAGAGGCCGCCGACGCGCTCAAGCAGTCGGAATCGTCGATTTCCCGCATCAACCTGCGCCTGAAGGAACTGGCCGACGCCAACCGCAAGGCGACGGCCGATCTCGCGTCGCTGGAAAAGCAGATCACCGCGCAGGAGGCCGTGCTGGCCAAGCGCCGCGTCGAACTGGCCGACCAGCTGCGCACCCAATACACCAGCGGCCTGTCGCCCTGGACGGCGCTGCTCTCAGGCGACGATCCCCAGGTGCTGGGCCGCAATCTGGGCTATCTGGATTACGTGTCCCGCGCCCGGGCCGACGCCGTGAAGGCGCTGCGGACCGACATCGACCGGCTGGCCGCCCTGCAGGCGCAGGCCGACGAACGCCGCGCCGAAATCGAAAAGGGGGTCGCCGAAACCTCCGAACAGAAAACCGCGCTGGTCGCGCAGCAAAAAGAGCGCGCCAGCCTGCTTGCCCAGCTCGAAGGCCAGATCGCAGCCCAGCGCGCCGAGGCCAACAAGCTCGGCCGCGACGATCAGCGCCTGTCGCGGCTGATCACCGATCTGGACGCGGCCATCGCCAAGCAGATCGAGGAAGCCCGCAAGGCCGAAGAAGCGCGCAAGCGCGCCGAAGAAGCCCGTCGTGCCGAGGAAGCGCGCCGCGCGGCTGAAGAAGCCCGCCGCGCCGCCGAAGAGGCCAAAAAGCGCGCCGAGGCCGAACGCCGGTCGCAGGACGCCCGCCGCAAGGCAGAGGCAGACCGCAAGGCCGCCGAAGACGGCGCGCGCCGCGACAGCGAAGCCCGCGAGGCCGCCCAGGCGCGCGAACAGGTCGAAGCGGCAGCTCAGAAGAA
>NZ_DIEJ01000113.1:0-52211 GCF_002418565.1 Achromobacter sp. UBA5777
CCCCCGCCGGCAGCCGGCGACGTCCCGCCGCCCCCGCCGCCTGCCGCGCCCCAGGCCAACTGAGCCGGCAAATCCTAGGCCATCACACTGGCCGCACAGCGGAGCAACGCTCCGCTTGAACGCACCCCGACACGCTTGCCGCGTGCCGGGGTGTTTGTTTTCCAGGCGGGGCTAAGCCCAGGCAGATTTCCCCGTTTTGACGCATGGGCCCTGGCCGCGCCCCATAACAGGGCACCAGCATGGTGCATTGCCATAGCCTGAAGGACACTGCGGCGGGTTGCACGATGGCGCCGAAACCTGGCACGGACATTGCTTGAAGGGATTTGAGCCGGTTTTACCTGCACAAGCCGGCCAGCCGGATGCGCCGCGCGCCGTCCGCTCTTTCGACTATCCGATCAGGACCTTCGCACCATGAATAAGACGTTGCTAGCCTTGCCCCTCGCGCTTGCCGCTTGTTTTGCAGGTGTGGCGCAAGCCGAACCCACCGACCTGGGTGGCGGCTTTTCGCTCAGCGGTAA
Source organism: Achromobacter sp. UBA5777 (assembly GCF_002418565.1). NCBI lineage: Bacteria > Pseudomonadati > Pseudomonadota > Betaproteobacteria > Burkholderiales > Alcaligenaceae > Achromobacter > Achromobacter sp. UBA5777. Next base: position 519 of record NZ_DIEJ01000113.1, read on the forward strand.
CGCCACCATAGTCAGCGATTACCGCTTCCGCGGCTATTCGCAGACCGACTTCCGTCCTGCCGTCCAGCTGGGTTTCGACCTGAACCACAGTTCGGGCTTCTACCTGGGCAACTGGAACTCCAACGTCTCCAGCTTCGTCTTCACCGACGGCAACCTGGAAATGGATTTCTACGGCGGCTGGAAGGGTGACGTGGGCGGCGGCTTCACGCTGGATGCGGGCGTGCTGCATTACTACTATCCCGGCTCCAGTTCCCCCAAGGGCGGGAACTACAACAACACGGACCTCTACCTGGGCGCGTCCTACGGCAACTACAGCCTCAAGTATTCGTACACGCCCAGCGACTTTTTCAGCACGCCGGACAGCAAGGGCACCTGGTACCTGGACGGAACGGCCACGTTCGACCTGGGCGACGGCTGGGGATTGCTCGGCCACCTGGGCTACCAGAAGCTCAAGAACCAGACCAATATGGACGGCGACTCGATCGGCCATTACGTCGACTACAAGGTGGGCGTGACCAAGGACCTGAAGGGATGGATCCTGGGCCTGGCAGCCGTCGGCGCCACCAAGGACAACTGGCTGCCCACCAAGTACGGCCACCCGTCGGGCCGTATCGGCGCCGTCTTCTCGGTTGCGCGCTCGTTCTGATATCCGTGGCGGCGCCTGACCGGCGCCGGCCCTTGGGGCTGTTCCGGCACGCCGCCTTGCCCGGCGGCGGGCCGGAGCAGCCCCTTGTTTATCTGCGCGGGGCGCAGCACCTCAGAGCGAGGTACGGGCCGCTCCTGCCCCATCAAAGCCGATTTCCGGTAATTCGCGAAGTCCTTCTACAATCACGGGTTGCGTGCAATTCTGGACTGCGTGAGATGTCTGACGTTTTGAGTATCGAATCCCTGGACCTGGAAGCCAGGGGGATCGCCCGCCGCGACGGGAAAGTCATTTTCGTGGAAGGCGCCTTGCCGGGCGAACGGGTCACCGCGGTCACGTTGCGCCGCAAGCCTTCCTATGAGACCGCCCGTGTCGACGAGGTGCTGCGTCCCTCATCGCAACGCGTGGAACCCCGCTGCCCGCATTTCGGCGTCTGTGGCGGCTGTGCCATGCAGCATCTGGAGCCCACCACGCAGGTGGCGATCAAGCAGCGCGCGCTCGAAGACACGTTCTGGCATGTCGGCAAGCTGCGCCCGGCGCTGATCCTGCCGCCGCTGCAGGGGCCGACCTGGGGCTACCGTTACCGCGCGCGCCTGTCGGTGCGCGTGGTGCCCAAGAAGGGCGGGGTGCTTGTGGGCTTTCACGAACGCAAGAGCAGCTTCGTGGCCGACATGCGCGAATGCCATGTGTTGCCGCGCCACGTCAGCGATCTGCTGATCCCGCTGCGCGAAATGATCGCGTCCATGTCCGCCCCTGACCGCATGCCTCAGATCGAGGTGGCCCTCGGCGAAGGCGTGACGGCGCTGGTGCTGCGCCATCTGCTGCCGCTGACCGACGGCGATATCGCCATCCTGCGCGCCTTTGCGGCCAAGCACAACGTGCAATGGTGGCTGCAGTCCAAGGGTCCGGAAACGGTGCACGCGCTGGAGCGCGAGCACAACGACGCGCTGTCCTACACCATGCCAGAATTCGGCCTGCGCATGCCGTACCGGCCCACCGACTTCACGCAGGTCAACCACGCCATCAACCGCGCGATGGTGTCGCGCGCACTTAAACTGCTGGACGTGCAGCCTACCGACCGCGTGGCCGATCTGTTCTGTGGTTTGGGCAACTTCACGCTGCCGCTGGCCACGCAAGGCCGTGAGGCCGTGGGCGTGGAAGGCAGCAAGGCGCTGACTGATCGCGCCTTCGATGCGGCGTCACGCCACGGCCTGGGTGACCGCACCAGCTTTGCCACGCTGAACCTCTTTGAAGTCGACGCGACCTGGCTGCGCAGCCTGGGCTATTTCGACCGCATGCTGATCGATCCGCCGCGCGAAGGCGCCCACGCGGTGTCGCAGGCGTTGTCCGATCTCACGTATGAAGAACGGCCGCGCCGCATCGTCTATGTGTCCTGTAATCCCGGCACCTTGGCGCGCGACGCGTCCATCCTCGTGCACGAAGGCGGCTACGTGCTCAAGAGCGCAGGCGTGATCAACATGTTCCCGCACACGGGCCATGTGGAATCCATCGCCGTGTTCGAAACCCTGGATGCCGAGGGTGTGCTGGAGGCGAAGGAGCGCGCTCGTCAACGCGCGATCCAGGCAGCGGCTGATGCGGCGGCCGCCGAGCAAGCCAAGTTGGCCGCGGCGGCTGAAAAGGCGGCAGCCAAGCAGGCTGCCACCGAAGCATACGAGGCCCGTGTCGCCGCCGAGGCGCAGGCGGACCAGTAAAAAGCAGCGGCGGGCGTATCCCGCGGCGGGCGTCGTCCCGCGGTGGGCGTATCCCGCGGCGGGCGTATGCCGCGGCGGGAAAATCTCCGCCGCGTGGCGTCAGTGCGAGCAGCCCAGGTTTTCCAGAATGGGGCAGTCGGGCCGCTCGTCGCCATGGCAATGCTGCGCCAGATGCTTAAGCGTGGCGGCCATCTCGCGCAGCGCCTCCGCCTTGCGCTCCAGCTCCTCAACGTGTTCCAGCGCAATCCGCTTAACGTCCGCGCTGGCCCGGCTGCGGTCCTGCCATAGCGCCAGCAGCTCGTTCATCTGTTCCACCGAAAAACCCAGATCGCGCGCACGGCGCACGAAACGCAGCGTGTGCACGTCGTGCTCGCTATAGACGCGGTAGCCCGAATCCGTACGCACGGGCGGGCTGATCAGGCCGATGCTCTCGTAGTAGCGGATCATCTTGGCCGAGATGCCGGATTCCTTGGCGGCTTGTCCGATGTTCATGCTTGCCTCCCGTGGGGGCGGAATGCCTTCAGGCGCAGCGCATTGCCCAGCACGAAGACGCTGGACAGCGCCATCGCGCCCGCCGCAAAGATCGGCGATAGCGACAGACCGAAGGCCGGATACAGCGCGCCCGCGGCCAGGGGAATCAGCGCCGCGTTGTAGGCGAACGCCCAGAACAGGTTTTGCCGGATGTTGGCCAGCGTGGCGCGGCTGAGCGCGATGGCGTTGGGCACGCCGTGCAGGTCGTCGGCCATCAGCACGACGGATGCCGCCTCGATCGCGACGTCCGTGCCGGTGCCGATTGCGATGCCGGTATCGGCCGCGGCCAGCGCCGGCGCGTCGTTGATGCCGTCGCCCACAAACGCCACCTTGCGGCCGCCTTCGCGCAGCGTGGCGATAGCCTCGACCTTGCCGTCCGGCAGCACCTCGGCGCGCACTTCGTCGATGCCCAACTGGCGCGCAACCGCCTGCGCGGTGTGGCGGTTGTCGCCCGTGATCATGGCGGTCTTCAGGCCTTGCGCGTGCAGCGCGGCGATGGCCGATACGGCCGAGGGCTTGACCGGATCCGTCACGGCCATCATGGCGGCTGCCTGGCCGTCGACGGCGACGTAGATCGGCGTCTTGCCTTCGTTGCCCCAGTCGGCGGCGCGTGCGCCGAATGCGCTGACGTCAACGCCACGCTCGGCCATCAGACGCGCCGCGCCCGCCAGCACCTTGCGGCCCGCCACCGACGCCTCGACGCCGGCGCCGGTGATGGCGGCAAAGCCTTCCGCGGGCAGCAGTTCAATCTTGCGTTCGGCGGCCGCGGCCACGATGGCCAGCGCGATCGGATGTTCGGAGCGCGCCTGCACGGACGCCACCCACTGCAGGACCTGCTGCGCATCCTGGCCCGGCGAGGGTTCCAGTTCGGTGAGGGTGGGCTTGCCCAGCGTCAGGGTGCCCGTCTTGTCGAAGGCCACGACGTTGACGTCGCGCAGCGTCTGCAAGGCATCGCCCTGCCGGAACAGCACGCCCATCTCGGCGGCGCGCCCCGTGCCCACCATGATGGACGTGGGCGTGGCCAGCCCCATGGCGCATGGGCAGGCGATGATCAGCACGGCCACCGCGTTGATCAGCGCATGGGACAACGCCGGTTCGGGGCCTATGAAGAACCATGCCAGGAAGGTGAGCAGGGCGGCCGCCATGACCGCCGGCACGAACCACGCGGTCACCTGGTCCACCATCGCCTGGATCGGCAGTCGCGCGCCCTGGGCCGCTTCGACCATGCGGATGATCCGGGCCAGCATGGTGTCCGCGCCCGTGTGCGTGACGCGCAGCGTGAAGCTGCCCGACGTGTTCAGCGTTCCGCCGGTGGCCTGCATGCCCGGCTCCTTTTCCACCGGCACGGGCTCGCCCGTCAGCATGGATTCGTCGACGTACGAGCTGCCTTCGATGATGTCGCCGTCCAGCGGAATCTTCTCGCCCGGTCGCACCATCACGATGTCACCCGTGCGCACGCGTTCGATCTCGATGTCCTGCGCCTGGCCGTCGCGCAGCACGCGCGCGGTGCGCGGCTGTAGGCCGATCAGCCGCTTGATGGCCGCGCCCGTCTTGCCCTTGGCCCGGGCTTCCAGCATGCGGCCCAGCAGGATCAGCGTGACGATGACGGCGGCGGCTTCAAAATAGACGTTGCGCGCCGCGTCCGGCAGCAAGCCCGGCGCAGAGGTGGCGACAACCGAATAGCCCCAGGCCGCGCCCGCGCCCAGCGCCACCAGCGAATTCATTTCGGGCGCGCGGCGCCACAGCGCCACAAGCCCCTTGGTGAAGAACTGCCGGCCCGGCCAGACCAGCACTGCGGTGGTCAGTACAAACTGCAGCAGCCAGCTGTTTTGCCGGCCAATCGTTTCCATCACCCAGTGGTGCATGGCGGGAATCAGGTGCGATCCCATCTCCAGCGCAAACACCGGCAGCGTCAGGACCAGCGCGGCGATGAACGCACGTTGCAGGCGGTGCGCCTCGGCGTCGCGGGCCTCGGACTGCCGCTCGGCATGGTCATCCTGGGCGGCGATCGGACGCGCCTCATAGCCCATCTTGCCGACGGCCGCGACCATCGCCTGCGGCTCGGCAGCGGTAGGATCGAAGGAGACCCGCGCCCGCTCGGTTGCAAGGTTCACTTGCGCCTGCGCAACGCCGGGAACATTCGCCAGCGCTTTTTCCACGCGCTTGACGCATGATGCGCAGGTCATGCCTTCGATGGCGAGTTCCAATTCGGAAAATGAAGATGAGCGTGCTGCGTGCATGACTATCTCGATCTGGATGGGAGCGCCCAGTTTCATCCTTCCCATCGTGGGAAGGTCAAGCGCCATTCTACGCTTGACCTTGACATGATGGGAACGTTTAACCTGCCGGGCATGGTGGCTCGAGCGCCACCCCTCAATCTTCTGGAGAAAACCATGAGCATCGCTTTTCAAGTGCCGGACATGACCTGCGGCCATTGCGTCAAGACCATTACCGGCGCCGTCAACGAGGCGGTCCCGGGCGCCGTGGTCGCCGTGGATCTGCCCACGCACCGCGTCACCATCACGGGCACCGATCAGGCCGACAAGGTAGAAGCCGCCATCCGCGAGGCGGGTTACGAGCCGGCCCGCGTCTAAAGACGCGAACGCCAGTTTGTGATAGCTTCAATCTTTCGCGAAATATTCGGCAATTGTCTTGGGCTATCAATCAATTAATTTAATTAAATTGGATTAATTGATAGCCGAGATTTATGATTCTTTTCATGGCGGGCCAGAAACCCGCCACTTAAGTTATCAAACCAAGGAGAGAATCGAATGCTGCAAAACCGCGAAGGCCAACGTGTTCCGAATGTGACGTTCCCCGTTCGTGAGGACAACACGTGGAAGAAGGTCACGACCGACGACCTGTTCAAGAACAAGACGGTCGTGGTCTTCTCGCTTCCCGGCGCTTTCACGCCGACCTGCTCGTCCACCCACCTGCCGCGCTACAACGAACTGGCTCCCGCGTTCTTCGCCGCCGGCGTCGATAGCATCGTCTGCGTGTCGGTCAACGACACCTTCGTCATGAACGAATGGGCCAAGGACCAGGAATCGGCCAACATCACGCTGCTGCCCGACGGCAACGGCGCCTTCACCGAAGGCATGGGCATGCTCGTCGACAAGAGCGACCTGGGCTTCGGCAAGCGCAGCTGGCGCTATTCCATGCTGGTCAAGGACGGTGTCGTCGAAAAGATGTTCATCGAGCCGGAAAAGGAAGGCGATCCGTTTGAAGTGTCGGACGCCGACACCATGCTGGCTCACTTTGCGCCGTCGGCCAAGAAGCCCGACCAGGTCGTGGTGTTCTCCAAGCCCGGCTGCCCGTTCTGCGTCGAAGCCAAGGCGCTGCTGGACAGCAAGGGCTACGCCCCGATCGAGATCCCGCTGGAAAACAAGGTCCGCGGCCGCGTGATCGGTGCGGTGTCCGGCAAGGGCACGGCTCCGCAGGTGTTCATCAACGGCGCCCTGATCGGCGGCCTGGAAGACCTGAAGGCGCACTTCGCCTGATACACCGGCGAGACGGCCGGGCAGGGGCGTGGCCCCCGCCCGGCCACCCGGACGCGCGGCGGTTGATTCCGCGTTGGCCGCCGCGCGCTCCGGCGCAAGGGTCGGCAACCCAGCCGCCGCGCCATTCCCGCAAGTTTCCCTTCTTTTGCGCCCTTGTGCTGGCGCCGTGCGTCCGCAATGGGGACGCAGGACGGCGTTCGCGTCGAGGGCACGCAACAAGGCGGAATTTGCCTTCACATTCTGAACATCACGCGACAACGGGGGATTCCCAATCATGAAGACGCTGCATACCGACATCGCTGTCATCGGCGCCGGCACCGCAGGCCTGGCTGCTTACCGAGCCGCCAAGGCGGCGGGCAAGCGAGCGCTGCTTATCGAAGGCGGTCCGTACGGCACGACCTGCGCCCGGGTCGGCTGCATGCCGTCCAAGCTGCTGATCGCGGCCGCCGAAGCGGCGCACGCGGCGGCGCACACCGATGCGTTCGGCGTGCACGTCGGCGGAGAGATCACGGTCGACGGCGCCGAGGTCATGGACCGCGTCAAGCGCGAGCGCGACCGCTTCGTGGGCTTTGTTGTCGACGGCGTGGAGAACATTCCGGCCGAAGACAAGGTGCGCGGCTACGCTAAATTCGTGTCCGATACCGTGCTGCGTGTGGATGATCACACCGAAATCCAGGCGTCCCGTGTCGTGATCGCCACCGGCTCGCGGCCGTCCGTGCCGCCGCCTTTCCGCGCGCTGGGCGATCGCCTCGTTGTGAACGATGACGTGTTCGCGTGGGACGATCTGCCTAACCGCGTGGCGGTTTTCGGACCCGGCGTGATCGGGCTGGAGCTTGGCCAGGCGCTCGCCCGGCTGGGCGTGGAAGTGCGCGTGTTCGGCATGAGCGGCAGCCTGGGCGGCATCAGCGATCCGCAGGTGCGGCAAACCGCCCGCAAGATCTTTCAGCGCGAGTTCTACCTGGACACCGATGCCCGCGTCCTGGAGACCAGCCGCGTCGGCGACGAGGTGGAAGTGCGTTACGTGGCGCTGGACAACAGCGAGCGCACCGAGCGCTTCGACTATGCGCTGGTCGCCACGGGCCGCCGTCCCAACGTCGATGGCCTAGGCCTGGAAAACACGTCGCTGGCGCTCAACGCGCAAGGCGTGCCGCAGTTTGACCGGCTGACGATGCAGGCGGGCAGCTCGCCGATCTTCATTGCCGGCGACGCCAACGCCGACGCGCCGCTCCTGCACGAGGCCGCCGACGAAGGCCGCATTGCGGGCGAGAATGCGGCGCGCTTCCCGGAAGTGCGCGAGGGATTGCGCCGTGCGCCGCTGGGTGTGGTCTTCTCGGATCCGCAGATCGCGCTGGTCGGCGCTGGACACGCGAAACTGGTGCCGGGCACATTCGTCACCGGCGCGGTCGATTTCAGCGACCAGGGCCGTTCGCGCGTCATGCTGAAGAACCGCGGCATGCTGCATGTGTACGCCGACATTGAAACGGGCCGCTTCCTGGGCGCCGAAATGATCGGTCCCAGCGCGGAGCACATCGGTCATCTGCTGGCGTGGGCCGTGCAGCAGGAGCTCACGGTGGCGCGCATGCTGGAAATGCCGTTCTATCACCCCGTGATCGAGGAAGGCCTGCGCACCGCGTTGCGTGATGCCGCGTCGAAGCTGGCGCTGGCGCAAGAAGCGATGCGCCAGGCCGACGTCGAAACGGTCTGAGCGCCGCAGGCGTGAGCAGGTCGCAGACGTAAGCGGGTCGCGGTCGCAAAAAAGGTCGCTGACGTAAAAGGGTCGCGGACCTCATGGGATCGCGATCGCAAAAAAGGGCCGCGCCATGAAGGCGCGGCCCTTTGTCGTCGGCGCGGCCGCATTGCCCCGGCGCGGGGCAGGGCGTCAGTCGTCCGATTGCTTCTTCGGTACCGGGAACGGATTCTCGCGATATTGCAGCGTGAAGCCGGCGCGTTCGTCCTGTGCCAGTTCGCGCGCCAGATACGGCATGGCCTGTTTCAACGCGTCGTGCAGCGTCCAGGGCGGGTTGATGAGGAACATCCCGCTGCCGTGCAGGCCGTAGCCATCGATGGTCGCCTTCTTGACGGTCAACGTGGCGTGCAGCCAGCTCTTGACCTTCAGGTTCTCGAAATGGCGCGCCATCTCGCTGGCCTCCCGGCGTTGCACCAGCGGATACCAGATGGCATACGTGCCGGTGGCAAAGCGCTTGATGCACTCCTTCACGGTGAGAAGCGTGCGGCGATAGTCGTGCTTGTCCTCATACGACGGGTCGATCAGGACCATGCCGCGCCGCGTGGGCGGCGGCAGCAGCGCCTTGATGCCCTCGAAACCGTCGTCGCCGTAGATCGTGGTCTGGCGCTGCGCGGCGCGGCCCTGGTGCTCCAGGTTGCCGACCAGCGTGTCGATTTCGGTGGGGTGCATCTCGAACAGGCGCAGGCGGTCGGACGGGCGCAGCGCGTCCAGCGTCAGCCACGGCGAGCCCGGATAGCGGCGCAACCGGCCGTTGGTGTTGTAGTCGCGGATGCGCGCAACGTAATCGGCCAGCAGTGGCGGCAGGTCCTGCGCTTCCCACAGGCGGCCGATGCCGTCCGCGAATTCGGACGTCTTGGCTGCCCAGTCGCTGTCCAGGCTGTAGAGGCCGGCGCCTGCATGGGTGTCGATGACCCAGTACGGGGCGTCTTTCTTGTTGAAGTAGTCCAGGGTGTGGACCAGGATGGCGTGCTTGAGCACGTCGGCATGGTTGCCGGCGTGAAAGGCGTGGCGGTAGCTGAACACGGGGCTTTCTGCCTCAGGCGGCGGGCCGGATGGCGGCCAGCTCGTCGGTGAAAATGCCGTCGATGCCCCAGTCGAGCAGCAGGCGCGCGCGCTCGGGGTCGTTGACGGTCCAGGCCGCGATGCGGTAGCCGGCGGCGTGCACGGCGTCGATCAGTTCGCGGGTGGCGTCCTTCTGATTGATGTTCAGCGCCACGCATTCATATTTGGCAAGGCGTTCGCGCCAGTCGGCAGGCACCTTCTCCACGAGCAGGGCGCGCGGCAGTTCAGGCGCGGCCTGGCGGGCGGCTTCCAGGGCTTCCTCGGCAAACGAGGACAACAGCGGCGCCGTGTCCGCGCCTTGCCACAGTTCGCGGGCGGCCAGGGCGACGGCGCGGCCGGTTTCGGCTTCGCGGCCGGGGCAGGGTTTGATCTCGACGTTGCTGGCGATGCCGTTGGCCAGCGTGTAGCGGGCGACCGCTGCGAAGGTGGGCAACGGTTCGCCGGCGTAAGCCGCCGAATGCCAGCTGCCGAAGTCAAGCTGGGCCAGCTCGGCGTAGGTCTTGGCGGCGGCGGGGCCCTTGCCGTTCGAGGTGCGGTCGACATCGTCGTCGTGCATCAGCACCAGCACGTTGTCGCTGCTGAGCTTCACGTCGTATTCGAACATCGTGAAGCCGTTTTCGGCGCCGACGCGCATGGCGGCCAGCGTGTTCTCCGGCGCCAGACGGCCGCCGCCGCGATGCGCGATGTGGCGGGAGTAGGGCCAGGAGGGAAGGTTTGCGGTCATTTGGTGCTGCTTTGGGGTTCTTTTGGGACAGGTTGCAAGGATACCTTGTTCTGCGATACGTCCATGATCATGCGCGTGGCCAGATACAGGCGCGGCACGATGCTGCTCACCAGGATGTACTCGGCGTCATTCGAATGCGCGCCGAATCCGCTCAGTCCCATGCCCTCGATGACGGGACCGCGGGCCTTGAGCGCCGCGAAGGCGGCGTCCGTGCCGCCGCCGCTGGCCCGGTCCACCACCTTCAGCGGCAGGTCGAGCTCCTGGTAGACCTTCACGCCGTGCTGGGCCAGGGCGCGCGACGCCGCGGTCGCTTCCAGCGGCGGGCGGCGGACCTCGAACTTCACGCTGACCTTGGACTCGGGCAGCAGTTTCTTCTGGATGCGTTCCTCCAGCGTGCGCGCCAGGGCGTCGAAGTCCGACACGCGCAGCGCCCGCGCGTCGCCCTGGGCGGTGGCCAGTCCGGGGATGACGTTGCGGTTGGTGCCTGCCTGGGCGACGGTCCAGTTCAGCTTCAGCCCCTCGTCGGGCTTGGAAAGATCGTCAAGCTGCAGGAGCTGGTGCGACAGCTCGTAGAGCGCATTGACGCCGCCTTCCGGCCGGGCGCCCGCGTGCGAGGTCTTGCCCTGCACGGTCAGGTACGCCGCGCCGATGCCGCTGGTGGCCAGCGTCAGGCGCGGTTCCATGCCGCCGCCCTCGAACGAAAAGACCGCATCCTGGTCGGCGCCCAGGCGGGTGATGGTGCTGCGCGCGCCGGGCGAGCTGATCTCTTCGTCCCCGTTGATCAGCACCGTCAGCGAGCCGTAGTCGGCAAACTTCAGTGTTTTCAATAGGGCGATGGTGTGCAGGATAGCCGCCACGCCGTGCTTGTCGTCGGCAATTCCCAGGCCATAAGCCTTGTCGCCGTCAATACGGAACGGCTGGTCCTTCAACATGCCGTTGCGGTACACGGTGTCCATGTGGGCGATCAGCATGATCTTCTTGCTGCCGCTGCCCTTGAATTCCGCGTGGACCATCGGTCCGACCTTCTCGGGGGTGTCGTCCAGCCGGAACACGTCGGTCGGCGCAATGATCTCGACGGCGCCGCCCAGTTCCTTGAGCCGGTCGCGGATCACCTCGGCGATGCGCTCGACGCCTTCGACGTCCTTGCTGCCCGACTCGATGTTGACCAGATCCCGCATGGTATCGAGCATGGCCTGCTGCTGGCCCTTTGCCGCGTCCAGCACATTGGCCACCGGGGCGGCCTGCGGGGCGTGGGCGCAGCTCAGAAACATCAGGGCGACACAGGACTTCAGCAACGGGAGGCGGGAAGGCGTGAACGGCATCGTGGGTGACCTTTTTGCGCGCGGGAAGGGGAACCGGCCTTGTGCCGGCCTGGCAGGGCGGCCCTCGATCTGCGGGCTAACCCCAGCCCACGATACGAGCGCGGCGCGGGGGCGGTAATGGGGGATTCCCGGGTTGACGGACCTCGCCCTCCGTGGGGACGGATGGTCCACGACGCCGCGCATTGCCGGGTGGCTTGGACAATAGCCGCGCAATGAATGAGAAATGGTAAAATCCGCCCGCTGAACCCGGTTTGAACCGGTATGGGAATAGAGGCGAATCGACTTCGCCTTTTTTTATGCGTTTTCGTGCGGCCCCGGGCGTCTACCCCCGGAGCGCGGCAACAGGGATTCCATGTTCGAATTTATTCGCAGCCATCGGCGCTGGATGCAGTTCATCCTGCTGATCTTGATCGTGCCTTCCTTCTTCCTGGTCGGGATTCAAGGCTATGACAGCTTCATGAGTCGGGAGCCCGAGCTGGCGACGGTGGCTGGCCAGCCGATTTCCCGCGCCGAGTTTGATCAGGCGCACCGCAACCAGCTTGACCAGTTCCGCCAACGCCTGGGCGCGCAGTTCGATCCGGCCGTGATCGATACCCCCGCGCTGCGTGAAGGCCTGCTGAACCAGCTCATTAACCAGCGCCTGCTCGCCAACGTGGCCGCCGACAACCGTTTCTCGGTGTCCGACGAGACGCTGCGCAACACGATCGCCGCCATCCCCGAAGTCCAGGATAACGGCCGCTTCTCGCCCGAACGCTATCGCCAGGTGCTGGCCGCGCAGGGCATGTCGCCGACCTCGTTTGAAGCCGGCCTGCGCCGCGACCTGGCCATCGCCCGTGTGCTCGAGCCCGTCGGCGAATCGGCCCGCGCGCCGGCCGAAGTGGTCGCCGCCGTGGAATCGGCGCTGACCCAGGCCCGCACCGTGCAACTGCGCAACTTCTCCGCCGCCGACTTCCGCTCGCAAGTCACCGTGAACCCGGCCGACATCCAGGCTTGGTACGACGCCAACAAGCAGCAATTGCAGGTGCCGGAACAGGTGCAGGTGCAATACCTGGTGCTGGACGAAGCCGCCGCCACGCAAGGCGTGCAGGTCAAGGACGAGGACCTGGCTTCGTATTACGAACAGAACAAGAACCGCTTTGGCCAGCCCGAGCGCCGCCGCGCCAGCCACATCTTCATCGAGCTGCCGTCGGGCGAAGACGCCCGCAAGGCCGCTCGCGCCAAGGCCGAAGACATCGCCAAGCAGGCCGCTGCCGATCCCGCCAAGTTCGCCGAACTGGCTGCCAAGAATTCGCAGGACGCCGGCTCGGCCGCCAAGGGCGGCGACCTGGGCTGGATTGCCCCGGGTGCGCAGCCCGGCCCGTTGGACAAGGCCATCTTCGGCCAGGCCCAGAACCAGGTGTCCGGCGTGGTCGAAAGCCCGTTTGGCCTGCACATCGTCAAGGTCACGGAAATCAGCCCGGGCGCCGTCAAGCCGCTGGCCGAGGTCAAGGATCAGATCACCGCGGAAGTCCGCAAGCAGATCGCCGCGCAACGTTTTTCCGAGATGGCCAGCCAGCTGAACAAGCAGGTCTACGACCAGCGCGACAGCCTGCAACCGGCTGCCGATGCCGTCGGCCTGAAGCTGCGCACCGCGTCTGGCGTCACCCGCGAAGGCCTGCTGCCCGCCGACAAGGCCGGTCCGGGCTCCGCCGCTGATAGCCCCGACGCCGCGCTGCTGGACAACCCGCGCGTGCGCCAGGTGCTGTTCTCGCCCGACGTGCTGCGCGAAAAGCAGAATTCCGGTGTGATCGAACTCGCGCCCGATACGATGCTGGCCGTGCGCGTCGCCGCCGTCGAACCGGCCCACGTGCCGCCGCTGGACAAGGTCAGCGAAGTCATTCGCGCCAAGCTGCTCGATGAGCGCTCTGCCGAAGCCGCCAAGAAGGCCGGCGAAGCGGCTCTGGCGGCCGCCAAGGCTGATCCCGCCGCGACGCCCGAAGGCTTCGGCCCATCCATCAGTGTGACGCGCCAGAATCCTCAGGACCTGTCGCGCCCGGTGCTGGACGCCGTGATGCGGCTGCCGTCGGCCACGCTGCCAGCCTTCACGGGCGTGCAGTCCGGCGTGGACTACACCCTGGTGCGTCTGGAAAAAGTGGAAGCCGGCAAGTCCGATGCCGCCGACATGGAGCGCCTGGCGCAGCAACTGTCGGGTGCATGGGGCCAGGCCGAAAACGAGGCGTTGATCCGCATGCTGCGCCAACAGTACGAGGTGAACGTCACGCCCGCCGCCGCGGATGTCATCCGCGGCGATCAGGCCCAGGCCGCGGGCTGATCGCCCTGGCAGATAGTCAGTTCAACATGGGCCGCAGCGCCGGCCACACGTTGTCCAGCAATTGAGGCTGGGCATCCTCGTTAGGGTGGATGCCGTCAGCCTGAAACATCGCCCGGTTCGTCGCGATACCTTCCATCAGGAAGGGCACGAGCCGGGCGTTTTCGTTTTTGGCCACATTGGAAAACACCGCGGCAAAGCGTTGGGCGTAGTCCCGTCCGTAATTGGGCGGAATCTGCATCCCGACGATCAGCACGTCGGCATCGGCCTTGCGCGCCGCCTGGGTCATGGTCCGCAGGTTTTGCTCGGTCATGTTCAGGGGCAGGCCGCGCAAGGCGTCATTGGCGCCCAGCTCCAGCACCACGACCGCTGGCGCATGCTGGCGCAGCAGGGCGGGCAGGCGGGCGACGCCGCCGCTGGTCGTGTCGCCGCTGATGCTGGCATTGACGACCTGGAACTTCGGGTATTGTTCTGAGATCCTCGCGGACAGCAAGGGCACCCAGCCCGTGCCGCGCTTGATGCCGTACTCGGCGGACAGGCTATCGCCCACCACCAGCACGGTGCGCGGCGTGGAACCCTGGGGCACAGCGGCGGTCTGAGCGTGGGCGGGCGCCGCCGCGGCAGTCGCGAAGGCAGTCACAAGAAGCAGACGGGAAAATAGGCGCATGGATAGCAATAACTCAATCGTGGTGAAAGGGCTGGGCAAGCGGGTGGCCGATGCCGGTGGATCGCTTTCTATCCTGGAAGGAATCGATTTTACGGTCGCGGCGGGCAGCGCCGTGGCCATCACGGGCAGCTCGGGCTCGGGCAAGTCGACTTTGCTGGGACTGCTGGCCGGTCTGGATGTTCCCAGCGTGGGCAGCGTACACCTTGCAGGGCAGGACCTTTTTGCCCTGGACGAAGACGGCCGTGCCCGTCTGCGGGCCAATCACGTCGGCTTCGTGTTCCAGTCCTTTCAGTTGCTGCCCAACCTGACCGCCCTGGAAAACGTAATGCTGCCGCTGGAGTTGGCCGGCCAATCCGCGCGTGAGGCTGCGCAGGCCATGCTGGAGCGGGTGGGGCTGGGCGCGCGCCTGCACCACTATCCGCGCACGTTGTCGGGCGGCGAGCAGCAGCGCGTGTCGCTGGCCCGTGCATTTGTGGTGCAGCCGGACCTGTTGTTTGCTGACGAGCCCACCGGCAGCCTGGATGCCGCAACTGGCGTGACGGTCATCGATCTGATGTTCGACTTGCACCGCGAACATGGGACAACGCTGGTGCTGGTCACGCACGATCCGCAACTGGCGGCGCGCTGCGGGCGGCAACTGGTGCTGGCGGCCGGCCGCATGGTGACGGACGATTGAGACGAATACCCATTGCTGTGGGAAATGTACGGGAGTAGGCTAACTCAAGGAGTTGCCATGTCCGTCCGTACATCCCTCCATGCGTGCTTGGTTGTTGCATTGCTGGCGCCCGCCGTTGCCAGTGCAAGTGATGGCGTCATCCGCTTTGTCGGGGCCATCGTGGAACCGGCGGTCTGCATGCCGCGCGTGACGCCGGCAATCGCGGGCGGGCTTCCCCGAGTGGTCTGCGCAACGGAATCCCGGATCCGAGCAGCGGACCCGGCGCTGCGGGTCAAGACCTCCGTGCGGGAAATGCCCGCGGCCACTGCTGAAGACCGGGCTGCGGGTAAGCACTATCTGGTGACGCTGGAATACCTGTAGGAATGGCGCTGTCCCGACGCGCCGGGACAGCATGATTAACGCACCGGCGGCGCTGTCGGCCCGCGTTCAGCCCAGATTGCGGATCTCCACGACCGGATCGACGTCGGCCGCGTAGTCCACGCCGTCGATTTCAAACCCGAACAGCCGCAGGAAATCGCGCTTGTAGCCGGCAAAATCGGTCAGCGCATAGAGGCTGTCCGTATCGACCTGATCCCACAGCGCCTGCACCCGCGCCTGCACCTTCGGATCCAGCTCCTTGTAGTCGGCGCGCAGCCGGCCTTCGTCGTCCAGGATGGGCGACGGGCCGCACAGGCTGTCGCGATACAGCCCATACACCTGCTCGATGCAGCCTTCGTGCGTGCCGTCTTCCTTCATGACCTTGAAGAGCAGGGACAGGTACAGCGGCATCATCGGGATGGCCGAGCTTGCCTGCGTGACCACGGCCTTTAGCACCGATACGCGCGCGTCGCCGCCGTGTTCCGAAAGCTTGGCCCGGATGTCCAGCACGCGCTGGTCCAGATCTTTCTTGGCCGCGCCGATGGAGCCGTTCCAGTAGACGTCGTGCGTGATCTTTTCGCCCAGATAGGTGAAGGCCGTGGTGGTGGCGCCGTCGGCCAGCACGCCGGCCTCCAGCAGCGCGTCGATCCACATCTGCCAGTCTTCGCCGCCCATCACGGCGACGGTGGCGTCGATTTCGTCTTGCGAGGCGGGTTCCAGCACGCCGTCCTTGATGAGTTCCTTATCGGTATCCAGGCCGCGCAAGGTCACGGATTTGCCGATGGGCTTGAGCGTGGAGGTGTAGACCTGGCCCGTCTTCGGATGCGTGCGGCGCGGGGCGGCAAGGCTGTAGATGACCTGATCGACTTGGCCCAGGTCCGCCTTGATGGCGGCGATGGTCTTTTGCTTGATCTCATCGGAAAAGGCGTCGCCGTTGATGCTCTTGGCGTACAGGCCTTCGGCCTCGGCAAACTTGTGGAACGCGGCGCTGTTGTACCAGCCCGGCGTGCCCGGCTTGGCGGCATCGCCCGGCCGCTCAAAGAACACACCCAGCGTCTGCGCGCCACAGGCGAATGCGGCGCTAATGCGCGCCGCCAATCCATAACCCGTCGACGCGCCCAGGATCAGCACGCGCTTGGGTCCACCAGGCACCGGTCCTTGCGCTTTCACGTAATCGATCTGTTGCTTCACGTTGGCTTCGCAGCCGGCAGGATGGGTGGTGACGCAGATGAAACCGCGCACGCGGGGCTTGATGATCATGGGAGCCTCTTGTTGGGAATACGCCAGGGACGGATGCGGGAATGGGCATCAGGCGAAGCGCATTGTACGGGAGGCGGCGGGCCCGCCATCGCGAGTCTGCCGCCGTTCAGCGCCGGGGCTATGTGCCGCTGGCAGTCCGTGCGGCGGCGGCGCCTTGGGCGCGGCCACGGCGCCATTCGATCATGCCGATTCCCACGCCGCTGGCGCAAATGATGGCAATGCCCAGCCAGGTCAGCGGGTCGGGAAAATGTCCCCAAACCAGCCAGCCCACCGACGTGGCGCTGATGATCTGCAGGTAGATGAACGGCGCCAGCGTGGACGCCGGCGCACGGCGGTAGGCGGCGATCTGGAACAGGTGGCCCACGCAGCCCGTGATGCCGGTGGAGATGAGCACGGCCCAGTCGAACGCCGACAAAGCCTGCAGAAAAGGCAGCGCGGGCGGCAGGATGAAGGGCAGGGCAAGGGTCAGGCAGATCGTGCCCACCGCACCGCTCCAGATCAGCGAAGTGAAGGGATCGTCGCCGGCGACGCGGCGCGTGGCAATGAACTGGGCCGTGAAGCAACAGGCCGTCAGCAGGCCGAAGATCGTGCCGACCGGATGCAGGCCGCCGCCGGGCCGGATGACGATCAGCACGCCGACAAAGGCGATGCCCGCCGCGACAAAGCGCGACATGCGCGCGGGTTCCTTCAGGATCCAGGGCGCCAGCGACAGCACGAGCAACGGCGCCAGGAAATTGATGGATGTGGCCTCGGCCTGGGGGATGTAGCTCAGTGTCGTGAAGAACATGAGCGTGGCCAGGAACATCGAGCCGCCGCGGATGAGCTGCTCACGCGGCTTGGTGCTGCGCAACACGCGCATGCCGCGCGCGGGCAGCACAAGCGCCAGCACCAGCACCAGATGGATGGCATAGCGGAACCATGACAGCACCAGCAAAGGCACACCCGCGTCCATGACCCATTTGCCGCTAGCGTCAAGGCACGATAGGGTCCACATCGACAACACCAGCAGCAGCACGCCGATCATCGGGCCGCGTGCGGCGGGCGCGCCGGGGCGCGGGCGACCGTTATCGGCCGGGGACATGGAAGGTACTCCTTTCAGCGTGCACGAGGCATGGCGCCTTTGGGGCGATGGGCGGCTGACATGATACGCTCATCGCGCCGGGGGAAAAGGCCAATGATAGAACTACGCAACGTCGAAACGTTTTTCTGGGTCGCCACGCTGGGCAGCTTTCGCGCCGCGTCCGACAAACTCAACACCACGCAGCCCGCAGTCTCGCAGCGCATCGCTTCGCTGGAGGCCGACCTGGGCGTCAAGCTGTTCGAGCGCGATGCGCGCGGTGTCAAGCTGACGGCCAAGGGACACGAACTGCTGTCGCATGCCGAGCGCATGCTGCAGGTGCGGCGCGACATGTTCGAAGCCGCGCGCGAGCAGAACGTCATGTCGGGCACCGTGCGCATCGGCGTGGCCGAGACCATCGTGCAGACCTGGCTGCCCGCGCTCATTGAGCTGATCCACGCGACGTATCCCGCGCTGGTGCTGGAAATCGAAGTCGATACCACGCACGTGCTGCGCTCGCACCTGATGTCGCGCCAGATCGATCTGGCGTTTCTGATGGGGCCGGTGCTTGAGGCACGGGTCGAAAATCTGCCGCTGTGCACCTATCCGCTGGCGTGGGTCGCCAGTCCGCTGCTGGATCTGGGGCCCGAACCCCTGACGCTAGCAACGATCGGCAAGCTGCCGATCATCACCTATCCCTCCAACAGTTCGCCTTACCGCGTCGTGCGCGACATGCTGACCCGGGCAGGGGTCACGTCGCCGCGCATGTATGGCAGCGCTTCGATGTCCATGGTGGTGCGGATGACGCAGGACGCCATCGGCACCAGCGTGATCGCGCCCGTGTTTCTGGGCAAGGAGCTTGCGCGGGGCGAGTTGCGCATTCTGCAGGTGCAGGCCGATCCGCTGCCAGAGTTGAGCTTCACCGCCACGTGGGTGCAAGGGCCGGACAGCCATGCCGTGCGCGTCATCGCGCAGATGGCGCAGAAGGTCGCCGCGCAGACCTGAACGGCATTTTGGCCGTAGGTGTTTTCCCGAGCGGGCGGCGGCGGGGACGGCCATGCCACGTGCGCGAAGAACCTGCTGCCGAGCACGCCGGCTGGCCGCAAAGCCGCGCCGATGCGTCGTTTGCGCGGAACGCATCCACGCCGCGCCGCGAGACCCAAAAAATATTTATACCCCCACATCGGAACTTACGATTGGACGCTCGCCGCCCCTGACGCTGCAATGGCGCTCATAACGAAGTAGCGGCTGGATACACATCCGTGACCACCGATTCTTACCGGCGCGCAACCAGGACAACGGGATCCCGCGCGCGACACACGATCCCGCAGCCAGGAGTTTTTCCATGAAGAAGTCCCTTGCTTTTGCCGCCATCGCCGCCAGCCTCTTGGCCGGCGCCGTCCACGCCCAGGACCTTCCCAAGACCCACTTGAAGATCGTGGGCGGCTTGTCCAACCTGACCGCCTACAACGACTACGAAAAGCCGTTCTGGACCAAGACCATTCCCGAGCAGTCCAAGGGTCAGGTCACGGCGGAGATCAAGGGCTTCAATGAAATGGGCTTGAAGGGGCCTGAACTGCTGCGCCTGATGTCGCAGGGCGTGATCGAATTCGGCACCGCCACGCTGTCCTACTTTGCCAGCGACAACCCGATCAACGAGGCCATCGACCTGGCTGGCCTCGCGCCCGACGTCAAGACCGCGCGCGCCGTGACCGAAGCCTTCGAACCCGTCTACGCCAAGCTGTACGGCGAAGGCAACAACGTCAAGCTGCTGGGCATCTCCACCTATCCGGCGCAGGTGCTGTTCTGCAATGCCGAGATCAAGGGCCTGGCCGACATCAAGGGCAAGAAGGTCCGCACCAGCAGCCGCACCACGGCCGAATTTGTCGAAGCGTTGGGCGGTTCGAGCGTCACGATGGCCTTCGGCGAAGTCGTTCCCGCGCTGCAGAACAAGGTGGTCGATTGCGCCATCACGGGTTCGCTGTCGGGCTACTCGGCCAAGTGGTACGAGGTGTCGACGCACCTGGTGGCGCTGCCGATCAACTGGAACCAGCAGATCCATGCCGTCAACCAGAAGGCCTGGGACAAGCTGGATCCGAAGGTGCGCACGTTCCTGCAGGACAACGTCAAGACGCTGGTCGACAACATCTGGGATGCCGCTGCCCGCCAGACGCAGGAAGGCTATGACTGCAACACCGGCGCGGCCGCGTGCCCGTTCCCGGTCAAGGGCAAGATGGTGCTGGTGCAGCCCAGCGACGCTGACAAGGCGCTGCTCAAGAAGGTGGCGCAAGAGGCCGTCCTGCCCAAATGGGCTGCCCGCTGCTCGGCGCAGTGCGTGAAGGACTGGAATGCCACGGTCGGCAAGACGCTGAACCTGACCGCCAGCAAGTAAGCGCCAGGACGCGCCGGCCCGCGGGCCGGCGCGAACTCCGGCCGGTGATGGCGCGCGATGGTCCGTGACCTTGGCATGAGGTCCGCGCCGCCCGCACGCGATGGCAGGCCGTGCCACCTGAGGTTCCATTCATGACTCAAACCGAACACTTCCGTCTGCTCGGCGGCCTGTTGCGGCGCGCGGAAAGCTTTTCCCGCGCAGCTGTATGGGCCGGCGGCGCTTTGACCGTGGCCAGCGTGCTGCTGATCTCTTTCGACGTGCTGGCCCGCAAGTTCCTGGGTTTCACAACCGGGGGCGCGGACGAACTGTCCAGCTACGCGTTTGCCATCAGCACCTCCTGGGCGCTGGCGTTTGCCACGCTGCAGCGCGCCAACGTGCGCGTCGACGTGCTCTATCAATACCTGCCGGTTCGCCTGTCGGCCGTGCTGGACTGGATCTCCATGGTGGCATTGGCCGTCTTCATGGTCTTTCTGACGTATTACGCGTACGACGTGGTGGTGACGTCCTGGACGCAGAAGTCCGCGGCCAACACGCCGCTGGCTACGCCGCTCTGGATTCCGCAGGGGCTGTGGGTGCTGGGTCTGGCGTGGATGTGCATCACGGTCGCGCTGATGCTGGCGCGGGCATCCGCCGCGCTCGTCACGGGCGATATCGAACTGGTCAAGCAGATCTGCGGTGTGCGTTCGGCGCAGGAAGAGGCTGACGAGGAAGCCGCCGCGGGCGAGCGCATGGTGAAGGGAGAAGCCGCATGATTGCCACCGCCTTGACCCTGTTGCTGGTCCTGATCGGTCTGTCGATCCCCGTGGGCGCCGCGCTTGGCGTCCTGGGCCTGATCCTGGATCCGATGTTCTCGATGCTGCCGCTGACGCGGGCCATCGGCGAGATCTCCTGGAGTTCGAACAACGAGTTCCTGCTGGTCGCGATTCCGCTGTTCATCATGCTGGGCGAAGTGCTGCTGCGCGCCGGTTTTGCCGAGCGCATGTACGGCGCGATGAGCCTGTGGCTGTCGTGGCTGCCGGGCGGACTGATGCACGCCAACATTGGCGCCTCGACGCTGTTCTCGGCGACATCCGGCTCCAGCGTGGCAACGGCTGCTACCGTGGGCACCGTCGCCATTCCGCAGATCCGCAAGTACGGCTACAACGAGCCGCTGTTTCTTGGCAGCCTTGCCGCGGGCGGCACGCTGGGCATCCTGATCCCGCCGTCGATCAATCTGGTCATCTATGGCGTGCTGACGAACTCGTCGGTGCCCAAGCTGTACCTCGCCGGCATCATCCCCGGCTTTGCGATGGCGGCGCTGTTCATGCTGACCGTCGTGATCGCCTGCGTGGCCAAACCGTCGTGGGGCGGCAAGAAGATCCACGCAACGTGGGGCGAACGCATCGCCAGCCTCGTGCATCTGGCGCCGCCGCTGGGCATCTTCTTCCTGGTGGTCGGATCGATCTATGCGGGCCTGGCGACGCCGACCGAGGCCGCCGCGCTGGGCGTGCTGGGCGCGTTCATCCTGGCCGCGTGGTTCCGCCGCCTGACGTGGTCGATGCTGCGCGAGGTGATGGAAGGCACGATGCGGTCCACGGCCATGATCATGCTGATCGTCATTGCCGCCAGCTTCCTGAACTTCGTCATGTCGGCGACGGGCCTGACCGATGCGCTGACCAAGTCCATCACCGGTCTCGGCCTGTCCCCTGGCTGGATGCTCCTGATCGTGGTGATCTTCTATCTGGTGCTGGGCTGCTTCATGGAGACGCTGTCCATGATGATCACGACGATTCCCATCGTGGCGCCCATCATGATCGCGCTGGGCTACGACCCCATCTGGCTGGGCATCGTGATCATCATTCTGGTCGAGGCTGCGCTCATCACGCCGCCCGTGGGCCTGAACCTGTTCGTGGTGCAGAGCCTGCGCAAGAGCGGCTCGATGAGCGCAGTGATTGTCGGCAGCCTGCCGTTCGTGGCGGCCATGTTCGTGATGCTGGCGCTGCTGGCGTTCTGGCCCGACTTCGCGCTGTGGTTGCCGCGCGTCTTCGGTTGATGACTCTTTGATTCCGGCGCGGCCCGTTGGCCGCGCCGCTTCCCACTCCTTCTTCGCAGGACTGATATGAAAGCCGTATTCAAGATCGACGACGCCAATCCCCGCCAGGTGGAAGTGGCCATCAACAGCGTGATCGTGGCGGGCTGGGCCGGGCGCGACATGGCTGCCATCGAACACCACATCGAGGAACTGGCCGCGATCGGCGTGCCGCGTCCCAGCAGCGTGCCGCTGTACTACCGCATCGCCGAGAACCAGCTTACGCAGTCTGCCAACGTGCAGGCGCTGGGCGAGGAATCGTCGGGCGAGGTCGAGACGTTTGTTTTTGCGATTGATGGCGAGATGTACGTCAGCATCGCGTCCGACCATACCGACCGCAAGCTGGAGACCGTCAGCGTGGCAATGTCCAAGCAGGTCTGCGTGAAGCCCGTTGGCGCCGAAGCCTGGCGTCTCGCGGACGTGGCGGGGCACTGGGACGAACTGATCATCCGCGCCTACATCGTTGAAAACGGCGAGAAGGTGCTGTACCAGGAAGGGCCGCTGTCCACGTTGCGCACGCCGCAGGACCTGATCGCGGGCTACACAGGCGGCGGCGCCGTCCTGCCGGATGGCGCAGGCATGACCTGCGGCACGGTGGCCGCCATCGGCGGCATCCGCCCGGCCGCGGATTTCACGATGGAACTGCACGATCCGCGCCTGAATCGCACGCTGCGCCACCGCTATCATGTCGAGTCGCTGCCCGTGGTCGCCTGATGGCCGCCACGTTCGGCGCTGAATCCGGGCGCGTTCCCCGCGAAGGCGTCCGTCCGAACACTTACGCCGCCAGGCGGCATTAGGACAATGATGGTTTCGACCCTGAATGATCTGACCTCGGCCCTGCGTGAGGGCCGCAGCACCTCCGTCGCGTTGACCGAAGCCGCGCTGGCGCGGGCTCAGGATCCGGCGGGCGAGGGCGCTCGCGCCTTCACCAAGCTCTATGCCGATTCGGCGCTGGCGCAGGCGCGCGCGTCCGATACGCTGCGCGCGGCCGGCATCGTGCGGTCCGCGATCGAAGGGTTGCCCATCAGCATCAAGGACCTGTTCGACATCGCGGGCGAGACCACGATGGCCGGTTCCGTGGCGCGCGAAGGCGAGCCGGCGGCCGAAGCGAATGCCGAGGTCGTGCAGCGCCTGATCGCCGCGGGCGCCGTCATCATCGGACGCACCAATATGACCGAATTTGCGTATTCGGGCCTGGGCATCAATCCCCACTACGGCACGCCGCTCAATCCGTACGACCGCGCCACCGGCCGCATTCCCGGCGGCTCGTCGTCCGGTGCGGCGGTGTCCGTTGCGGACGGCATGGCGGTGGCGGGCATCGGGTCGGATACGGGCGGCTCCGTGCGCATTCCCGCCGCCCTGTGCGGCCTGACCGGGTTCAAGCCCAGCGCCTGGCGCGTGTCCATGCAGGGCGTGCTGCCCCTGTCGGCGAATCTGGATTCCATCGGCCCCATCGCCGCCAGCGTGCGCTGCTGCGCCGAACTTGACGCGATCCTGTCTGGCGACGCCGGCCCCTTGCCGCAGGCGCTGCCGGTGCGTGGCCTGCGTCTGGCCATCCCGACGACGCTGGCGCTGGACGCCATGGACAAGCATGTCTCCGACACCTTCGCGGCGGCGGTGCAACGCCTGGAGGACGCCGGCGCGCTGATCGATCGGATCGAGATTCCGGAATTCGCCGAACTGGCATCCATCAACAGCAAGGGCGGCTTCACCGCCGCCGAGGCCTGGGCCTGGCACCGCGACCTGATCGCGCGCGCCGGCAAGCGTTACGATCCGCGCGTCGTCTCGCGCATCATGCGCGGTCAGGATATGACGGCGGCCGATTACATCGAACTGCTCGACGCGCGCGAGGCGTGGGTAGCCGCCGTGGACCACCGCATTGCGGGTTACGACGCGCTGATCATGCCCACCACGCCCATCGTCGCGCCGCCCGTGGCCGACCTGCAGGGTTCCGACGAGGCCTACTACGCCGCCAACGGGCTCATCCTGCGCAATCCCACCCTAATCAACTTCCTGGACGGCTGCGCGCTGTCCTTGCCCTGCCACGCCGCGGGCTCGGCGCCCGTGGGCCTGATGATCGCGGCCAGCAATGGCGCGGACCGCCGCGTCCTGGGCATCGGCCTGTCGGTCGAAGACCTGTTCGCCGCGCGCTGAGCGGCGCTTACCTGCAACGAGAGAACCCATGCCAGACGCCGATAACGTTAGAACCAGCCTCGCGCTCGCCCGCCAGGCGCGGCTGGATGCCCGCAGCGGGCGCCTGACGGGGCCCACGGCGAATCTGGCGCCGGGGCACGTTCAGGCCAACCTGGCGATTTTGCCGCGCGCGCTGGCGGCGGATTTTCTTCACTTCTGCCAGCGCAATCCGAAGCCGTGCCCCTTGCTGGCCATGTCCGAGCCGGGCGACCCGTCGTTGCCCGAGCTTGGCGCGGACATCGACATCCGCACCGATATCCCGCGATACCGCGTATGGAAGGACGGCGAACTCGTGGCGGAGCCGACGGACGTGCGCGACCTGTGGCGCGACGACCTCGTGTCGTTCCTGATCGGCTGCTCGTTCTCGTTCGAGGAGGCGATGCTGGACAACGGCCTGCCCGTGCGCCACATCGAGCAGGGCAGCAATGTGCCCATGTACCGCACCAACATCGCAACGCAGCCGGCTGGCGTGTTCGGCGGTCCGCTGGTGGTGTCGATGCGGCCACTGAAGGCCGCCGACGCGATCCGGGCGATCCAGGTGACGTCGCGGTTCCCGTCGGTGCACGGCGCGCCCGTTCACATTGGCGATCCGTCGCTCATCGGCATCGCGGATATCGATGCCCCCGATTACGGCGATCCCGTGGAGATCCGCCCTGGCGAAATGCCGGTGTTCTGGGCGTGCGGCGTGACGCCGCAATCGGTGGTGGCGGCGGTGCGGCCGGAATTTTGCATCACGCATGCGCCGGGCCACATGCTGGTCACCGACCTCATCAACAGCCGCATGGCGGTGTTCTGATCCGGGCGCGGCCCGAGGGTGGTTTGTCGGCGGGCGTCAGCGCTGTTGCATCAGCGTCTTGACGCGCTGGTCGTAGTCGGGCGGGAAGGTCCAGAAGCGCATGCCTTGCTGCGTAAAGCCTTCCTGCAGCCCGCGCTCGGCCGGCGCCTTGTGCCACAGGAACTGCATCAGCACGTCGCTGCTGACCCACGCGTTGCCGAACCAGAAGCTGTGGGCGCGGCGATTCAGATCGGGGATGGCGCGCGGATCGACCCAGATCATGTCGAAATTCAGCCGCTGCGAGGCGGCGTTGACGAAATCCACCTGCTCCTCGGTCAGATCGTCCGCATCGGGCCGGCCGGCCCGTGACGCCCGCTGGTGGCGCGCCGCGAATCGCAAGGCGCGATCACCTAGATTGGCGCCCAGGCTCACGCGTTCGGTCAGGTCGATGTACTGCTGCAGGTCTGTCACGAACCGGTAGGTGTCCTCGTCGGGCGCCGCGAAATAGATCTGGCCCAGGCGCAGCCGCGCGCGCAATGCCTCGCGGCTTTCGCCTTCGCGGGGCTGAGCCAGCGTGGCGAGTCCTTCACTGGCAATGCGCGCGCCCGCGCTGAACGCCAGCACGTTGATGTGCTCGGCATTCGTGTTGCGCGCGAGCAGTTCCAAAAGCCGTGCAAAGGCGGGCACTGATGCCCGCGCGGTTCGGACATCCGTGGCATAGGACAGCAGGCTGCCGGCCGATGGCCAGAGAAAGGCCAGGACGACCGCCTGCCGGCCTGTGAAGTGATGAAACTGCGCGGCCTGCGCCGTGCCGCGCCATACGGCATTGTTGAAGCCGTGTACATAGACGATCAGGTCGCGGTGCCGGCTGACCGCCAGCGCATCGTTGATGAGCGCGAAGTAAGCCTGCGCCTCGGGCGAGGATTCTGCATCGCTCTGCGGCGTGAGGGCAACCAGCTCTTCCATACGCTCCAGGCTGAGCACCGGCCTGCCGCGCTGGCTGCCGGTGGTGGAAAGCTGGCGCAATTGATCCCAGTCCAGCGTCCCGTCGCCGATCTGCACCTTGGCCACGCCCATGCGCAGCGTGTCGCTGGGAAAGATGGAATAGAAGGGTTGGCGCGATTCCAGGAAGACGGCGCGGTTGGTGGCGTACAGGAGCGGAATCGACGTGATGTCGGCCGCCGCCTTGTGCGCGAAGGGGTCGGCCTGGCCCGTCGTGAACTTGACGGGTGTGGGCAT
Organism: Achromobacter sp. UBA5777; assembly: GCF_002418565.1. Lineage (NCBI taxonomy): Bacteria > Pseudomonadati > Pseudomonadota > Betaproteobacteria > Burkholderiales > Alcaligenaceae > Achromobacter > Achromobacter sp. UBA5777. The sequence continues at coordinate 26,752 of NZ_DIEJ01000113.1, forward strand.
GAGTTGCACGGGTGAGGAGCAGGCTGCCAGAAGTGTCGTGAGCAGCAGCGCGGCCAGGAGGGCGCGGGCGGCCCCTGACGGGCAAACCGCGGAGGCGATCGAGCGGGCATTGAAAAAGCGCATGCGGTGGGCCCGGTTGATGTGGGAGCCAAACGGCAAAGGCACGCGTGGATTGTCGCCGTGGTGCAGGCGGCGATCAAGGGGGAAGGGGGGGAGCGGCTTGAATGGATAGCCGCGGGTAGCGAGGCGGGGGAGGCGGGGCGGTTGGGGGCGCCCCGCCGTGACGCCGGCCCGTGAGGGAGCCGGTGCCTGAAAGATCAGAAAATGTGGCGGTAACCGACGGCGGCGCCGACCTGATTGCTCTTGCCCGCGATTTCGCCGCTGGCGGCATCGCTGACCTTGTTCCAATCGACGGTGCCATACAGTTGCGAGCGCTTGGACAGCGAGTATTCGGCCACGGCGACCAGCGCATAGCGCTTGCCCTTGTCGCCTTCGACGACCACGTTCTCGCTGCGGTCGTAGTACGCGGCGCCCGTGATGGCCCAGCGCGGGGTGGCCTGCCAGGTCACGCCGGCGAAGTAGCCGTTGTCCTTGCGGTCCAGGCTGGCGGTGGTGGTGCCGCCCATGACGCCGTTGACCCAGCCCGTTTCATCGCGGCCGTTGAAGTAACCCGCGAAGACCTTGGCCGACTCGAACTGATAGGACGCGTTCAGATTCCAGGCGCGCTGGCGCTCGTCGGAGTCGGTGGCGGCATAGGTTTGCTGCCACGCGGCGCCCAGGCCCAGCTGGCCGATCGTGTAGCGCAGGCTGGCGCCATACTGCTGGCCGGCCTTGCGGTCTTCCCAGTCGTCGCCGTTTGCCCAGGATGCCACCACGGCCAGGTTGCCGAACGTGTTGGCGTATTTGGTCATGTTGTTGGTGCGCACGCGCGACATGGCGGCGGGCAGCCAGGCGTTCTGTTCGTAGTTGCCGACGGTCAGCGGGTCGAAGTAGTCGGCCAGCAGGTCGAACATGGGGGTGTTCTGCAGACCCAGGGTCAGCGTGCCGATGCTGCCGCCGTCCAGGCCGACATAAGCCAGGCGGCTGAAGGCCTTGGACGTGTCCGATCCCCGGCCGTTCTGCAGATTGATGCCATTTTCCAGGCGGAAGAAGGCGCGGTTGCCGTTGCCCAGGTCTTCGGAGCCGCGCAGGCCCCAGCGGCTGTTGGAGATGGCGCCGTTTTCCATGGAGATGCGGCTACCGTCTTCGCCCACGGCGCCCGAGCTGGTGCTCAGGTAGCGGATGCTGACGTCGGCGATGCCGTACAGGGTGACGCTGGTTTCGGCGCTTGCCGCGCCGGCGGCCAGGCCAAGGCCGGCCGCAGCCAGCGATAAGGTGATGCGCTTCATGTTGGACTCCTCCAGGTGTAGCTGATTTGTGGTTGCGCCGCGCTTGTGGCTTGGCTTGCTGCGCCCGGCGGTTGGCCGGATGCCTGGCCGCTGCACCGACGCCAGGGTTGGCGCGGGTCCGGAGCAGAGGCCAGCTTGCAGAAATGCGCCGTGCCGTTGCCGGACACGAGCGACTGGGGATTCTAAGTAAGTTGGGGGATGGCGAATATCGAAAATATTCGGCGTTTTCCCGGGTTTACAGGCCGATAAACCCGCGCCGCCCCGTTGAAGGGCGAACTGAAAAGAAAAAACCCCGTTCGCGGGAACGGGGTTTTTGTGGTGTCAGCGCGACGTTACAGCGTCATGTGCAGCGGCAGCCAGGTGGCGATGCCAGGCACCGCATAAAGCAGCAGCACGGCCGCGATCATCAGGAAGAACATCGGCAGCGATGCGCGCGCGATGTAGGGCAGTTCACGTCCGCTCATGCCGGACAGCACAAACAGGTTGAACCCCACCGGCGGCGTGATCTGTGCCATTTCCACCACGAACACGATGAAGATGCCGAACCAGATCAGGTCGATGCCCGCAGCCTGCACCGTCGGCAGCAGCACGCCCATGGTCAGCACCACGATCGAGATGCCGTCCAGGAAGCAGCCCAGGATGATGAAGAACACCATCAACGCCATGATCAGGCCGAACTGCGACAGGCCCAATCCGCCGATCCATTCCGCCAGCGCGCGCGGAAGGCCGATATAGCCCATCGCCAGCGTGAGGAACTGCGCACCCGCCAGGATCAGGGCAATCATGCAGTACAGCCGGGTGGCTCCCAGCAGCGACTGCATGAACGTCGAGCCGTTCAGTGATCCCTGCAGCGCCGACAGGATCAGCGCGCCCACCACGCCCACCGCCGCCGCTTCCGTGGCGGTGGCGATGCCGGTGTAAATCGATCCCAACACCGCGCCGATCAGGAGCAGCACTGGAATCAGGTGACGCGAGCGTGACAGCTTCTGCATGAAGGTCAAGCCGGGATCCGCCGCCGGCACCTGGCCGGGATTGCGGATGGCCCACCAGGCGATGTAGCCGCTGAACAGCAAGGCGAGCAGAATGCCCGGAAAGATGCCTGCGATGAACAGCTTGGCGATCGACACATCCGCCGCCACCCCGTACACGATCATGATGATCGAGGGCGGAATGAGCAGGCCCAGCGTGCCCGCGCCCGACAGCGTGCCGAGGATCTTTTCCTCGGGGTAACCGCGGCGCGTCAGTTCGGGGATGGTCATCTTGCCGACCGTGGCGCAGGTGGCCGCCGACGAGCCTGACACGGCCGCAAAGATTGCGCAGCCGATCACGTTCGTGTGCAAGAGGCGACCCGGCAGCCGGTTCAGCCAGGGCGCCAGCCCTTTGAACAGGTCTTCGGACAGCCGCGTGCGGAACAGGATCTCGCCCATCCACAGAAAGAGCGGCAGGGCGGTCAGCGTCCAGCTGGACGAGGCGCCCCAGATCGTGACGGCCATCGCGTCGCCTGCGGGACGGCTGGAGAATATTTCCATGCCGATCCACGCGGTGCCCGCCAGCGTCAGGCCGACCCAGACCCCGCAGCCGAGCAGGACGAAGATCGAAATGACCAATAAGGTAATGACGAGAAGTTCATTCATGGGTTTGCTGCGAGGTGGCGGCGGCGACGCCGCGCGAACGGCGGACCAGTTCATCGACCAGGGCGACGAAGAACAGGATCGTGCCTGCGGCCATGGTCGTCTGCGGAATCCAGAGCGGCGTGGCGTCGTTCGACGTGGAAACGTCGTTGAACAGCCAGGAGTCGTAGGTCAGTTTGATGCTGAAGAAAGCGAAGGCGGCGGCCAGGAGGGAACCGATGGCCAGGGCAAAGATGTCCAGCCTGCGGCTCCCGGCGGGATTCAGCGAATTGAGCAGCAACGTGACGCGGATGTGCTCGCCGTGCTTGAACGTGCTGGCCAGCGCCAGAAAGCCGGCGGCGGCCATGAAGTAGCCGGCGTAGGCATCGGTGCCGGGGATGTGCAGGTCGAGCTGACGGCCAAGAATGGCCGCCAGCACCGACACAAGTACGCCTATCGTGCACAAGCCGGCCAGAAGGCCGGCTGCGCCGTAAAGACCATCAAGAAAGCGGCGCATGGCGATATCACTGCTTCTTGTAGGCGTCGATCATGGCCTGGCCGTCCGCACCGGCTTTCTTGAGCCAGTCTTCAAGCATGCGCTTGCCAATCACGCTCAGGCCTTCCTTGAGTTCGACCGTGGGCTGGATGGTTTCCATGCCGTTCTTGGCAAGCTCGGCCTGGTACCACTTGTTCTTTTCCTGCGACAGCTTCCAGCCGCGTTCCTCGGCCTGCGCGCCGGCTTTCTTCAGCGCTTCCTGCGTGGCGGGATCCAGCGCGTCGAATGCCTTCTTGTTCACGATGATGGCGTTCTTGGGCAGCCAGGCCTGGGTGTCGTAGAACTTCTTGATGTACTCGTACGTCTTGGTGTCGTAGCCGGTGGACGCCGACGACATGTACGAGTCGATCACGCCGGTGGCGAGCGCCTGGGCCAGTTCGGCCTGCTGCACGGTCACGGGCTGCGCACCCACCAGTTCGGCGATCTTGGCTGTGACGGGGCTGTAAGCGCGCCACTTCAGGCCCTTCATGTCGTTGATCTGCTTGATGTCCTTGTTAGCGAAGATGCCTTGGGGCGGCCATGCCACCGCATACAGCAGCGTCATGCCTTGCGAGGCCAGCTTCTTTTCGAGGAACGGCTTCTGGGCCTGATACAGCTTGAACGATGCGTCGTAGCCGGTGGCCAGGAAGGGCAGGCCGTCCAGTTCGTAGATCGGGTCTTCATTGGCAAAGTTGGTCAGCAGGATTTCGCCGATCTGCGCCTGGTTGCCTTGCACCGCGCGCTTGATTTCAGGCGCCTTGTACAGCGAGGCATTGTTGTGCAGCGTGATCTTGAGCTTGCCTTGCGACAGCGAATCGACGTCCTTGATGAAGGTCGTCAGGTTCTCGACGTGGAAGTTGCTGGCCGGGTAGGCGCTGGGCAGATCCCACTTGGTCTGGGCCTGTGCGCCCGCGCTGAATGCCAGGACGATGCTGCCGGTCAACAGCGAAATTTTCTTGTACATGGTGGTCCTTCTTTGCGAATGATGAAGACGGGTCTGACCCGATAGGCATTGCGAAAAAAGAAAGCGCGGCGCCGCGTCGCGCCGCCTGAATGCCGTGCCATTCTATGTTGCTGTGCGGTAACAAAGCGCGGGAAATCGCCGTATTACGGGTAATTCCTAGGGGGAGTTGTTGTTCATTGGTTGAAGGTTCAATGACCCCGCAAACTTTGCGTTGCGCGCTGATGGCAAGCCATCCGGCGCGCATTTTTTTCTTCTAAGATTGCGGAATCGCAGATGTGGTGAAGAGGGTCGCGTGAATTTCGTTTTTCGCCGTGATGAGTTGCTGGTCGAAGCATCGTCCAGCGTGTTGCCGGATGCGGCGTTGTGTGAACGCATCGGCTTGGCGGCTGCGGCCCTGCAGCCGGTCTGGATGGAAACCGGCTCGCCGTATCGCACGGTCTGCGTCGACCCCGGTCTCGAAGCGCCCGAAGGCTACGCCTTCAAGAAGCTCCGTTCGCTCTTCGGCGTATTCGACGACGAAGGCATGGCGCTGGCCGGCCGCGCTTATCAGATCGCCGAATGGGCGCGCACCCACCGGTTCTGCGGCGCCTGCGGTACGCCCGCCGAACGTGTGACGCACGAATTCTGTCTGCGCTGCCCGGCCTGCGGCCTTTCCGCCTATCCCCGCATTTCGCCGGCCATGATGGTCCTTATCCGCAAGGGCGACAGCATCCTGCTCGCGCGCCATGCCAACGGGCCAGCGGCGCGCTACACGGCACTGGCCGGCTTTGTGGAACCCGGCGAAAGCATCGAGCAGACGGTCCACCGCGAGGTCTACGAGGAAGTCGGCCTCAGGGTCGGGAACCTGCAGTATTTCGGTAGCCAGCCGTGGCCGTTTCCACATTCGCTGATGGTCGCGTTCACCGCCGACTACGTCTCCGGCGACATCCGCATCCAGGAAGACGAAATCGCCGACGCCCGTTGGTTCGGCCCGGGCGACGAGATGCCCGACATCGCAGCCCGAATTTCCATCGCGGGCTGGCTGATCCGGGCCAACCTGCCCATGGGGTGGACCGCGCCGTAAGCATACGGCGCCGCCCGGCGCGGGTAGGGTATTCCCTCGAAATGAGGGAATTTTTGCCGCACTCGAATGTTTTTTATTGATAAAATATAGATAAATTATTAGTATTTCGTTCAGTTAAACCTTGCCGTCCGCCCCTATGACCCCCACTTTGATCGCATCGTCGGCGCATCTTGCCGGCGGCAGCGCGCCCGACCTTTCCGAGGTGGAGTTCGGCCTCATGATCGCCAGCCACGCGTTCGATCGCTGGACTGTGCGGTGCATGGCGGCCGCAGGCCTGCCCGATCTGACGCCTACTGACGTGATGGTGTTTCACCACGTCTACCACCGCGAGCGGCCCAAGAAGCTGGCCGACATCTGCTTCACGCTCAATGTCGAAGACACCCACATCGTCAGCTACGCACTGAAGAAGCTGGACCGGCTGGGCGTGGTGCGCGGCGAACGCAGCAGCAAGGAAGTTTTTTACAGCGTTACGCCCGAGGGCGCGGCGATTCTCAAGCGCTACGGCGAAATCCGCGAGCAATGCCTGACCGCCGGCCTGGATGGCCCGGGCGGGGGCGGACTGGAATTCAGCCGGCAACTGGCGCACACGCTGCGCGCGCTGTCCGGCCTGTACGACCAGGCAGCCCGCGCCGCGACATCTCTCTGAACTCAACATGCGGGGCAACGCCCCGATCTGTCAGCAACCCGACCGTGGCCGAACGCGCTCCGGCGGTCTCTTGTTTTCAAGGACACCTATGAAGTGGCAATTCTGGATTGACCGTGGGGGCACCTTCACCGACATCGTGGCGCGCCGTCCCGATGGCACGACCACCACCGCAAAGATGCTGTCGGAAAACCCCGAGCAGTACCGCGACGCCGCGGTGGCCGGCATCCGCAAGCTGCTGGGCATCGCACCCGGCCAGCCGGTGCCCGCCGACCAGGTCGAGTGCGTGAAGATGGGCACCACGGTGGCCACCAACGCGCTGCTCGAGCGCAAGGGCGAACGCACCTTGCTCGTCACGACGCGCGGTTTCCGCGATGCGCTGCGCATTGCCTACCAGAACCGCCCGCGGCTTTTTGACCGCAATGTCCTGCTGCCCGAGATGCTGTACGAATCCGTCGTCGAGGCAGACGAGCGGGTCGCGGCGGACGGCGAGGTCATCCAGCCGCTGGACGAAGCCGCGCTGCGCCGCGACATGCAGGTAGCATACGACGACGGCATCCGCGCGGTCGCCATCGTCTTCATGCATGCCTGGCACGCCACCGGCCACGAACAGCAGGCCGCGCACATCGCCAACCAGATCGGCTTTACCCAGGTGTCGGTGTCGCACGAGGTCAGCCCGCTGATCAAGTTTGTCTCGCGCGGCGACACGACCGTGGTGGACGCCTACCTGTCGCCCATCCTGAAGCGCTACGTCGATCAGGTGGCCGGCGAATTGCCGGGTATCCGGCTCATGTTCATGCAATCGAGCGGCGGCCTGACCGACGCGCACCGCTTCCGTGGCAAGGACGCGATTCTCTCGGGGCCGGCCGGCGGCATCGTCGGCATGGTGCGCACCAGTGAAATTGCCGGTTTCCCGAAGGTGATCGGCTTTGACATGGGCGGCACGTCCACCGACGTGTCGCACTACGCGGGCGAGTTCGAACGCGAATTCGAAACCCAGGTGGCCGGCGTGCGCATGCGCGCGCCGATGATGAGCATCCATACGGTCGCGGCCGGCGGCGGCTCGATCCTGCATTTCGACGGCGCGCGGCTGCGCGTCGGCCCCGATTCCGCGGGCGCCAATCCGGGACCGGCGTGCTATCGCCGCGGCGGTCCGCTGGCAGTGACGGACTGCAACGTCCTTCTCGGCAAAATCCAGCCCGATTTCTTCCCGAAGGTGTTCGGACCCGAAGCCAACGAGGCCCTGGACCGCGACGCCGTGGTCGAACGCTTTTCCGCGATGGCCGACGAAGTGCGCGCCGCCACGGGCCGCGAGATGTCGCCCGAGCAGCTTGCCGAAGGCTTTCTCGAGATCGCCGTGGGCAACATGGCCGAAGCCATCAAGCGCATCTCGGTGCAGCGCGGCCATGATGTCACCGAGTACGCGCTGACCGTGTTCGGCGGCGCGGGCGGGCAGCATGCCTGCCTGGTGGCCGACGCGCTGGGCATGACGACAGTGTTCGCGCACCCGCTGGGTGGCGTGCTGTCGGCCTACGGCATGGGCCTTGCCGATCAGACCGACATGCGCCAGAAGACGGTCGAGAAGGTGCTGGACGCGAGCCTGATGGGCGAGTTGAAGGACGAACTGGACGTGCTGGCTGGGCAGGCCGTGGGCGAACTGCGCCGTCAGCATGTGGCGGAAGCCGACATCACGGTGCAGCGCCGTCTGCATCTGAAATACCGCGGCACCGACACCGCGCTGGAAGTGGCGTATTCGGACTTGGATCAGGCCCGCCGCGACTTCGAAGCCGCCTACCGCCAGCGCTATTCATTCCTGATGCCCAACCGCGAACTCGTGGTCGAGACCATCTCGGTCGAGGCCACCGGCGGCGGCGAGCGCGTTGGGGAAGCGTCGACGTCGCGCACCCGCGAGGGCGCATTGGCAGCCCGCCGTGTGGTCAGCATGTACAGCGCGGGCGCCTGGCGCGACACGCCGCTGTACGTGCGTGAAGACATGGCCGGCGGCGACGTGGTTGCAGGACCCGCGATCATTTCCGAGCCCAACCAGACCACGGTCGTCGAGCCCGGCTGGCAGGCCGAACTGACGGCGCAGGATCATTTCGTGATCCGCCGCGTGGAAGCGCGCCGCGAGCAGCGCAAGGTCGGCACGCAGGCGGATCCTGTCATGCTCGAGGTCTTCAACAACCTTTTCATGTCGATCGCCGAGCAGATGGGCTACCGTCTGCAGAACACGGCGTACTCGGTCAACATCAAGGAACGCCTGGACTTCTCTTGCGCCATCTTCGATGCGCAGGCCCGCCTGATCGCCAATGCGCCGCACATGCCGGTGCACCTGGGTTCCATGGGCGAGTCCGTGCGCACGGTCATGAACGCCAATGCCGGCAAGATGATGCCCGGCGACGCATACGTCGTGAATGATCCGTACCACGGCGGCACGCACTTGCCCGACGTCACGGTCATCACGCCGGTGTTCGACAAGGCGGGGCGCGAGATTCTGTTCTACGTGGGATCGCGCGGCCACCACGCCGATATCGGCGGCACCACGCCCGGCTCCATGCCGCCCGATTCCAAGACGGTCGAAGACGAAGGCGTGCTGTTCACGAACTTCCAGCTCGTCAAGAACGGCGAGTTCCGCGAAGCGGCCGCGCGTGGGATCCTCGGGTCGGGCCGCTGGCCGGCGCGCAACCCCGATCAGAACATCGCCGACATGCATGCGCAGATCGCCGCCAACGAAAAGGGCGTGCAGGAACTCTTGCGCATGTGCGACCACTTCGGTCTGGACGTGGTGCGCGCCTACATGGGCCACGTGCAGGACAACGCCGAAGAGGCCGTGCGCCGCGTGATCTCGGTGCTGAAGGACGGCAGCTACGAGTACCCGCTGGACAACGGCGCGGTCATCCGCGTGGCCGTGCGCGTGGACACCGAAGCGCGCAGCGCCGTGGTGGATTTCACGGGCACCTCGGCGCAGTTGGACAACAACTTCAACGCGCCGGGCGCGATCGCCGTAGCCGCCGTGCTGTACGTGTTCCGCACGATGGTCAACGACGACATCCCGCTGAACGACGGTTGCCTGGTGCCGCTGTCCATCATCGTGCCGGAAGGCTCGATGCTGCGTCCGAACCCGCCCGCCTCGGTGGTCGCGGGCAACGTGGAAACGTCCATGTGCATCGTCAACGCGCTGTACGGCGCGCTGGGCGTGCTGGCCGCCAGCCAGGGCACCATGAACAACTTCACGTTCGGTAACGCGCGCCATCAGTATTACGAGACCATCTCGGGCGGCACCGGTGCGGGTCCGGTGCGCATCGACGCGGCGGGTCCCCACGACGAAGGCTTTGCGGGGACGTCGGTCGTTCAGGCGCACATGACCAACTCGCGCCTGACCGATCCGGAAGTGCTGGAGTTCCGCTTCCCGGTGCGTCTGGAGTCCTACGAGATCCGCCAGGGCTCGGGCGGCAAGGGCCGGTATCCCGGCGGCGACGGCGGCATACGCCGCATCCGCTTCCTGGAAGACATGACCGCGGCGATCCTGTCGAACAACCGGCGTTACGCGCCGTTCGGTCTGGCGGGCGGTGAGCCGGGCGCCATGGGCCGCAACACGGTTGAACGCGTGGATGGCACCATCGAGGAACTGGGTCCGCAGGACAGCGCGCAACTGCGTCCGGGCGATGTCTTCGTGGTGGAAACGCCCGGAGGCGGCGGTTACGGCGCGCAGTGATGCACGCCAAGTTGTCCGGTCCCGATCACTCGGGATCGGACATCACGTCCAGCGCGATATCGGCGCGTGCCTTACGGTCGTAGACGCGCAGGACGACCGCCTCATCGGTGATCTCGAACATCGCCGTCGCCAGGGTGTTCTCATCGTCGGGATCGTCCTTGGCCGTTCGCAGGATCGGCAGCTTGCCCTCGGTATCGAGCAGGGCGGCCAGCATGTCGGCGCTGCCCGATTCCGGCAGCCATCCATCCACCAGGCCTTCGATCCGGTTCTGCCGCGCCCGCGACGAATCGGTGACGATCTGCGCCTGGCCGCGGGTGGCCGCGTGCACCATGTGGTTGGCGTGCCCGTAGCGCCGGCCGATCTCTTGGATTGACACCGAACCCGGCGTGACCTCGGCGCTGAGCAGGCGCGGGTCCGACGCCGCGCCCAGCGTGTGATGAAAACCGCCGGCATGGGGCAGGTCGTGCAGCAGCGCCACCGCCTCGTTCAGCGTCGTGCAGTCCAGAACCGCGCGCGCCGCGAACATGCGGGGCACGCCCGCGTGCCGCTGCCGGGTACGCAGGTTGTTGATGGTTTGCACCAGGCCCGCGCGATTGGCGGCGAAGGTGTGGCCGGGCAGGGAGCCTGGGTAGTAAAAGCTGAGATAACCCGGCGCGTCGTCCAGCGCCACGTCCACCAGATGGCAGCGGCCATACAGATAGGGATCGCCGTCCTCGTTGTGCCCGATCCAACGCGTGCCGTCGGCGGTGCGCAGGGCGGCCGACGTGCAGCCATCCGTGGTGCTGTGCAGCAGATCGCCGCGGCAATGCCATAGCAGCACGTCCTTGAGCGGCATGCGCAGGCCTTCGGCCAACCCTTCGAATTCTTCCCAGATCTCGGGCAGGGCGGCCTGCGTTTGCTGCGCCAGCTCGTCGACGAAAGGATGACCGCGCCACGGCCGCAAGGCTTCCCAGGTGCCGCTCTGTTCCAGATAGGAGCCCATGATGGCACGGGCCAGCTTGCCCAGCGCCACGCCGACCTGGCGGCGGTTTCCAGCGATGCGTACGTATTTGCAGGCCATCGAAAACCTCCGGATGTCTCGCGGATTGTACGGGGTCTGCCGTTCCGCCGGGCTCCATCCGATGCGTTAAGATCGTCGATAAGTTGCGCCGGCGAACCCGATGCAGCCCAGGAATCATGCCCTTACAACAAGCCCGGGGTGCCTGGCGCTCCCCAAGAGGAGAGTTTCATGATCAAACGTAAAGTCGCCGCCGCTATGGTGGGCCTGTCCCTGACCCTGTTCGGCGCCGCGTCGGCCGCTCAGGCCCAGGGCAGGGAATTGGTGGTGGCCACCGATACCGCTTTCGTGCCGTTCGAATTCAAGCAGGGCAACACGTACGTCGGCTTCGATGTCGATCTGTGGGCGGCCATCGCGAAGGAACTCAACCTCAAGTACAAGCTGCAACCGATGGACTTCGCCGGCATCATTCCCGGCCTGCAGACCAAGAACATCGACGCCGCGCTGGCGGGCATCACGATCCGCGATGACCGCAAGAAGGTCATCGACTTCTCGGATCCCTATTACGAAAGCGGCCTGGCCATCCTGGTGGGCGAAAAGAACACCGACATCAAGGATGCCAAGTCCCTGGCCGGCAAGACGGTCGCCGTCAAGACGGGCACCGCAACCGTGGACTTCCTGAAGGCCCAGGTGCCGGACGCCAAGCTCAAGCTGTTCCCCAACATCGACAACGCGTACCTTGAACTGGCCACCGGCCGGGTCGACGCCGCCGTCCACGACACGCCGAACGTCCAGTATTACGCCAATACGGCCGGCAAGGGCCGCGTGAAGGTGGTCGGCTCGGTCAAAAGCGGCGACTTCTACGGCATCGCCTTCCCCAAGGGCAGCGAACTGGTCCCCGAGGTCAACAAGGCGCTCGCCAACCTGAAGGCCAGCGGCGAGTACGACGCGATCTACACCAAGTGGTTCGGCAAGAAGCCCTGACCGGCTCGGCAAGCGGTACTTTTTACGGACGCGCCGTGTAAGCCGCGGTGAAGGACCGGGTCCGGCGCGACGCCGGATGCCGGGGTGGCACGCGCCACCGCTCCCGACCGCGAGGCGCGTCCGCCATGATGCGGGCGCGCCGCTGCGCGCCATAGGGGGAAGATCGTGGAGTTTGACTGGGCTGTCATCGAGGAAGCGTTACCCAATCTGCTGACGGGTACGCTCATGACCATCAAGATCACGTTCTGGGGCCTGGCGGGCGGCTTTCTGCTCGGGGCGCTGTCGGGCGTGACGCGGGCCTACGGGAACGCGATCTTGTCGGGCATCGCGCAGGTCTATGTCGCGGTCATCCGCGGCACGCCGATCGTGGTGCAGGTCATGTTCATCTACTTTGCGCTGCCGCTGCTGGCAGACATCCGGGTCGACGCCGAATTCGCGGCGATCGCCACCCTCATCATCAACTCGGGGGCGTATATCTCGGAAATCGTGCGGGGGGCGCTGCTGTCGGTCCATAAGGGCCTGAAGGAAGCAGGGCAGGCGATGGGCCTGCCGTTTCACAAGATCCTGCTGCACATCATTGGTCCGGTTGCGTTCCGGCGCATGATTCCGCCGCTGGGCAACCAGTGCATCATCAGCCTTAAGGATTCGTCGCTGTTCATCGTGATCGGCGTGGCGGAACTGACCCGTCAAGGGCAGGAAATCATGGCCAGTAATTTCCGGGCGGTCGAAATCTGGTCCGCCGTGGCGATCATCTATCTGATCCTCACGGGGCTGATGGCGTTGACCCTGCATCTGGTCGAAAAGAGGATGCGCATCATATGAGCATGGTTGAATTTCATAACGTCACCAAACGCTTTGGCGACTCGACGGTGCTGAACGGCATCTCGCTCAACATCGATGCTGGCGAGGTCGTGGTGGTGGTCGGGCCGTCAGGCTCGGGCAAGTCCACGTTCCTGCGTTGCATCAACGTGCTGGAAACGATCAACGACGGCGACCTGCTGGTCGATGGCCTCAGTGTGAAGGGCGATCCGGCCACCGTACGCGAGATCCGGCGCGAGGCGGGCATGGTGTTCCAGCAGTTCAATCTGTTCCCGCAGATGACAGCGCTGGAAAACGTCATGTTCGGACCCGTCCACACCCGGGGCCAGAGCCGCGACGAGGCCCGTCAGCTCGCTCAGGGGTTGCTGGCAAAGGTGGGCCTGGCCGAACGCATGAATCACTATCCTTCGGAACTGTCCGGGGGGCAGCAGCAGCGTGTGGCAATTGCCCGCGCGCTGGCGATCATGCCCAAGCTGATGCTGTTCGACGAGCCCACGTCTGCGCTGGATCCCGAACTGCGTCACGAAGTGCTGAAGGTCATGCGCGACCTGGCCGAGGAGGGGATGACGATGGTGGTCGTCACGCACGAGATGGAATTCGCGCGCAAGGTCGGCAGCCGGCTGATCTTCATCGACGCCGGCAAGATCGCTCATGACGGACCGCCGGAGGAGCTGCTCAGCAATCCGCCCAGCCAGCGCCTGAAGGACTTCCTGCAGCACGTGACATGACGTGACGTAAAAAAGGCGTCCGGCTTGTGGCCGGACGCCTTTTTTGATGTTCGCGGTAGGAACGGCCTCAGCCCTTCACGCGGACGATCTTCTGCACCTGCGGCACGTGCCGGATGGCGCGGATGACCTGGGCCAGATGCTTGCGGCTGTCGACCTGGATGGTCAGGTGCAGCGACACGGTGGACACGGCGTCGTCGTGCATCGTGACATGCATGATATTGGCATCGGCGGCGGTGACTTCCGCTGCCAGCCGTCCCAACACGCCGCGTTCATTGCGCGTGACGATGTCCAGGCGCGTCGCCAAATGCTTGGCGGTCTGCGCGTCCCAACCCACGTTGATCCACCGCTCGGGCTCGCGCAGGCGCTGGCGCAACGCGACGGGGCAATCCGCCGTGTGCACCACCAGGCCGTGGCCCATGCGCATCCCGGCCACGATGGGATCGCCGGGCAGCGGACCGCAGCAAGGAGCAAGCTGCACCGCCTGGCCTTCGTTGCCCTGAATCAGGATGGGCGCGCTGCGCGCCGAGGTCAGTTCGTCGACCGCGGCGGCCGTGGTGGCGACCAGTTGGTGCTCCGGCGCAAAGCGGCGGGCGACCACCGCGGCCAGCCGTTTGCCCAGCCCGATGTCCGCCAGGATTTCCTCGCGCGAGCTGGCGCCGGTGCTGCGCGCCAGCTTTTGCCAGCCCGGGTCGTCGGTAGCGGGCAAAGGCATGTGCAATTCCTGCATTGCCTGGGCCAGCAATCGTTCGCCGAAAGCCACCGACTCTTCGTACTTGACGGTACGCAGGTAGTGGCGGATTTCAGAACGCGCGCGACCCGTGCGCACATAGTTCAGCCATTGCGCATTGGGGCGCGAGGCCGGCGACGTGACGATTTCCACGGTGTCGCCGCTGCTCAGTTCCGTGCGTAGCGGCACGAACTCGCCATTGACCTTGGCCGCGACGGCCTGATTGCCGATGTCGGTGTGAATCGCGTAGGCGAAGTCGACGGGCGTGGCGCCGCGGGGCAGCGAAATGATCTTGCCGCGGGGCGTAAAAACGTACACGGCGTCCGGGAACAGGTCGACCTTGACGTGCTCGAGGAACTCGCCTGAATCGCCGGTCTGGCTCTGGATGTCCAGCAGCGACTGCAGCCACTGGTGCGTGCGCTTCTGCAGGTCATTGAGCGTCAGGTCCGCGCCCTTATACAGCCAGTGCGAGGCAACGCCTTCCTCGGCGACGTGGTGCATGTCGCGCGTCCGGAACTGGAACTCGACGGGCGTGCCGTAGGGGCCGACCAGCGTCGTGTGCAGGGACTGATAGCCGTTCACCTTGGGGATGGCGATGTAGTCCTTGAACTTGCCGGGCACCGGGCGGAACAGCTGATGCAGCGTACCCAGCGCCAGATAGCACTCGGGCAGCGTGTGGACCACGATGCGGAAACCGTAGATGTCCAGCACGTCCGAGAACGACTTTTTCTGGTCGACCATCTTGCGGTAGATGCCGAACAGCGTCTTTTCGCGGCCACTGACTTCGGCCTCGATGCCGGCGGCGGGCAGGGCGGCCCGCACGGAGTCGGCAATCTTGGTGATGACCTCGCGACGGTTGCCGCGCGCGGCCAGGACGGCCTTGTACAGCACCTGGTAGCGGTTGGGGTGCATCGCGGCAAAGCACAGGTCCTGTAGTTCGCGGAACAGCAGGTTCAGGCCGAGCCGATGGGCGATGGGCGCATAGATGTCGAGCGTCTCGCGGGCGATGCGGCGACGCTTTTCGGGATTGACCGCGTCCAGCGTGCGCATGTTGTGCAGCCGGTCGGCCAGCTTGATGAGGATGACGCGCACGTCGCGCGCCATCGCCAGCAGCATCTTGCGGAAGCTCTCTGCCTGTTGTTCAGCCTTGGTGGCGAAGTCCAGTCGGTCCAGCTTGGACAGGCCATCGACCAGCTCGGCGACTTCCGGTCCGAATTTCTCGGCCAGTTCGTGCTTGGCGATGCCCTGGTCTTCCATCACGTCGTGCAGCAGGGCGGCAGACAGCGCGTTGACGTCGAGCTTCCAGCCTGCGCAGATTTCGGTGACGGCGATGGGGTGAGAGATGTAGGGCGAGCCGCTGGCGCGGAACTGGCCCAGATGCGCCTGGTCCGCAAAGCGATAGGCTTCGCGCACGCGCTCTACATCATTCTTGTCGAGATAGCTGCCGATGATTTCGGTCAGCGGCGCCAGCGAGGCGACCGGGGATCCGGTCGCGTCCGCCGCTTCTTGTGCGGCGACGGACGGTGGCGTGGGGGAATTCTTGTCTTTCTTGCCCGTGCGGCGCCCGAGACGGGAGCCGGCACGTAGTGCGGCAAGCAGACCAGATGAAGCGTACTTCAGCCCGGGAAAAGCCATGCTTGCAGCCCCCCGGAGCGTATCAGGTGGGAACTTTACGCAGCATTTCCACGCCGGTGAGTCCGCCAGCGATTTCGCGCAGGGCCGTGACCGTGGGCTTGTCCTTGCTGTCCAGGCGCGGGGCGTGGCCTTGCGCCAGTTCACGGGCGCGGTACGTCGCGGCCAGCGTGAGCTTGAAACGGTTGGGGATTTGATTCAGACAGTCTTCGACAGTGATGCGAGCCATTAGGACACCTGGTGCTGATGGATGATGGGGAGAATGCGTTCGGCTCAGTGTTCGGCCGGGATGCCAAGTTGCGCGAACAACTCTGCATGACGGGCGGCCTGAGACGAAAAACGCAGCCGTGCGGCGCTGACGATTTGGGTCAGCTCCGACAGGGCTACGCTAAATTCTTGATTAATAATAACATATTCGCATTCAGGCGCATGGGCGATTTCGCCGCCTGCGGCCATCAGCCGGCGGGCGATGACTTGGGGCTCGTCCTGACCGCGCGCTTTGAGCCGGCTTTCGAGTTCGTCGATGGACGGCGGCAGCACGAAAATGCCAATCGCACGCGGGAAACGCTGCTTCACCTGGCGCGCGCCTTGCCAGTCGATTTCCAGCAGCACGTCGCGTCCCTGGCTGGTCGCCTCGTCGATGCGGTCGCGCGGCGTGCCGTAGAAATTGCCGTGGACTTCGGCCCATTCCAGCAGGTTCTGCGCTTCGCGCATGCGCTTGAAATCGTCGAGCGACACAAACCGGTATTCGCGGCCATCTTCTTCGCCGGGGCGAGGTGCGCGCGTGGTGCAGGAAATGGAAAGCAGGATGGAGGAGTCCTGGGCAAGCAGGGCCTTCACGAGGCTGGACTTGCCGGCGCCGCTGGGCGCGACGACCATGAAGACGTTTCCGGGAGTGGCGTGCATGAATGAATGTGACCGGCTGTGATGCTGAGACTCGAAGAATAGCAAATCGCGCGGTTGGCCGCGCGGTCCGGCAACGCGTGAATCCGTGCCGGGCCGCGTTGGATCCAGACTGCCGGCCCGCCGTGTGGGCGGCGCAACGGGCGCGGGTCATCCCTCTGGCGGGAATGTAGAAAGTGTGTCGCGCCTGGAACCTTCGCTTGCAGCATCTGTAAGACGATTCGGGTAGGATTTCGCGCATTCATAAGACGGAGAATCCGATGAACACGAACGAGATCGATCCGCCCCGCGTCGCCCTGGTCACGGGCGCCGGCACCGGCATTGGCCGCGCAGTCGCGCTGGAATTCCTGGCGCAGGGTTACCGGGTCGTGCTGGCGGGCCGCCGGCGAGAGCCGCTGGAAGCCACCCGCACGGCCGCCGGCGAAGACGGCCTGCGGGCCCTCGTGGTGCCGACCGACGTGTCTGACGAGCAGGCAGTCCGCGATCTCTTCGACACCGCCCAGCGCGAATACGGCCGCCTGGACGTCCTGTTCAACAACGCCGGGCGCGGCGCGCCGGCCGTGCCGATCGAGGAATTGCCGGTTGCCGTGTGGCGCGAAGTCGTCGACACCAACCTGACGGGCATGTTCCTGTGCGCGCAGGCTGCGATCCGCATCATGAAAGCACAGAACCCGCGAGGCGGCCGCATCATCAACAACGGCTCGATTTCCTCGCACGCGCCGCGGCCGTTTTCCATTGCCTACACCGCCACAAAGCACGCGGTGACCGGGCTGACCAAGTCGATTTCCCTGGATTGCCGGGCGTACAACATTGCGTGCGGCCAGATCGACATCGGCAACGCCGCCACGGAAATGACCGAACGCATGGCTGCCGGCATCCTGCAGGCCGATGGCAGCACCAAAGTCGAACCGCGCATGGACGTTGCGCACGTGGCGCAGGCGGTGGCCGCAATGGCCCGTCTGCCGCTGGACGCCAACGTGCAGTTCATGACGCTCATGGCCACCAACATGCCGTTCGTGGGCCGGGGCTGAGCGTCATTTAAGGAACGAAACCGCCGGCACACGCGTGCCGGCGTTTTTGCGTTTATCCCCAGGCGCCCAGCGGGCGCCGTCCGCCGGCCTTGCGCTTAGCGCGAGGCCTGAGCAAGCAGTTGCTTGGGCGGGGTATCCAGATAGGCGCGGGCGCCCAGGTAACGTTTGGACCAGTAGGCCGTCTTCATGTCGTCGACGCGCACCTTGGTGCCGCGGCGGGGGGCATGAACGAACTTGTTCTGGCCAATATAGATGCCGACATGCGAGGTGACGCCGCGTCCACGGGTGGCGAAGAACACCAGATCACCCGGGCGCAGTTCCTTCTTGGCGGACACGGTCTTGCCTTCGCTGCGCTGAGCGCGCGCGGTGCGCGGCAGCTCCAGGCCCGCGATTTCGCGGTAGACATACAGGACGAGCCCGCTGCAATCGAAGCCGTCGGCGTCATCGCCGCCCCAGCTGTAGGGCGTGCCGATGGCCTCCAGGCCGGCCTGCACGACGCGCTCGCGCAGCGTCAGGACGGTGGGCTCTTGCGCGAGGCTTAATCCGCTAAGGGTGGGGCGGGCTTGTTCGGCGGCCAGCGAGGCTTGGGCGGCGCCAGGAATCCAGGAGAGCGTCAGGGCCAGCAGGGGCGCTGACAGAAATGCGGGCGTGCGGAATTGGGTAAAGCGAAACTTTCGCGTGGGCGGCGTCATTACGTCACTTCAGAAATCGGAGTGGGCGGCATGGCTTTGCCTACGAGGCAAGCCGGCGGAAAGGGGAGCGGTTTCCAGGCAGAAAGCAAGAAACGCCTCAAGATTATAGTGTAATAATGTTTCATTACATTTGTAGTGCAATGCAGCATAATCGCCGGCCCGTTGTTACTGTGCGCCCACCATGCCACGTAACAGGCTCATCAGAAATCGCGTATGCGCGGGCCGTTGTGTGAGATAGCCACGACGGCGGCCCTGATGACATTTCATTGCCCAACGCCTCGGGCATAATCGACCGCATCGGCCTTCGGAATTGCCGTTGCGCGAAGCCGATGCAAGAAAAGACAGATAAGAAGGCGGAGTAAAGCTCAATGATGAACGCAGTACACCCTTTGTCGTCCATGAACCGGCCTGAGGCCCTGCCGTTTGAACCCTTCCAGGACGCATTGTCCGCCGTAGACCGGCTGGCGGAAATCTATGCGCGCAATACGGCTTTCCTGCGTACCGCGTTTCGCGAGGTCCTGAAGGGCACGGGCAATGGCAGCGCGCGATTCCGCGCCTACTACCCGGCCATCCGCATCGTCGTCGAAACCTACGATCCCATCGACACCCGGCTTTCCTATGGCCACGTGGCCGAACCGGGTTACTACCAGACCACCATCACACAGCCGGTTCTGTTTCGCGACTACCTGATCGAGCAGATCGGCCAGTTGTTGCAGAACCATCGGGTGGCGGTCGAAGTGGGCGAGTCGGATTCGCCGATTCCGCTGCATTTCGCGTTTCCCGAGGGCGCCTACGTGGAAGGCGAGCACCTCGAGGCGCTCAAGCGTCCGCTGCGCGACCTGTTCGACGTGCCGGATCTGGCGGTCACCGACGACGCCATCGTGAACGGATCGTGGCGCGGCAAGGAAGGCGAACCCAAGCCGCTGGCGCCATTTACCGCGCAGCGCGTGGATTATTCGCTGCACCGGCTGCAGCACTACACCTCCACGGCGCCCACGCACTTCCAGAATTTCGTGCTGTTCACCAATTACCAGTTCTACGTGGACGAGTTCTGCGCCCGGGCCCGCGCGCTGATGGCCAGCGGCAACGAAGACTACGAAATGCTGGTCGAGCCCGGCAACCGCATCACGCGCCGTGGCGAAAGCGGTCCTGGCGACGAGGCGCAGGCCGTACGCCTGCCGCAGATGCCGGCTTACCACCTGGTGCGCGGCGATCACTCCGGCATCACGTTGGTCAACATCGGCGTCGGGCCGTCCAACGCCAAGACGATCACCGACCACATCGCCGTGCTGCGCCCGCATGCGTGGCTGATGTTGGGTCACTGCGCCGGCCTGCGAGATTCTCAGCGGCTGGGCGATTACGTGTTGGCGCACGGCTATGTCCGCGAAGACCACGTGCTGGACGACGATCTGCCCACCTGGGTGCCCGTGCCGGCGCTGGCGGAGGTGCAGGTGGCGCTGGAGCAGGCGGTCGAAGAAGTGGCCGGGCTGTCCGGCTGGGACCTGAAGCGCATCATGCGCACGGGCACCGTGGCGACGATCGATAACCGCAACTGGGAATTGCGCGATCACGTCGATCTGGTGGAACGCTTTGCCCAGTCGCGCGCGATTGCGCTGGACATGGAGTCGGCCACGATCGCAGCCAACGGATTCCGCTTCCGGGTGCCGTACGGCACCTTGCTGTGCGTGTCCGACAAGCCGCTGCATGGCGAACTGAAGCTGCCCGGCATGGCCAGCGCCTTTTACCGGCGCCAGGTCAACCAGCATCTGGAAATCGGCATCCGGGCGCTGGAGCGGCTGCGCGACATGCCGCCGGAGCGGCTGCATTCGCGCAAGCTGCGCACGTTTATGGAAACGGCGTTTCAATAGGACGGCCGCTGCCGGGAGGCCTGCGGGGCGGATCCGTCCCCAGCCCCCGGTCATTTTTCATGTCGGGGCCGATTGCGCTATTCTCGCGCGTTGCTCGGTAATCCCAGGGCGTTCGCGGACCGTTGCGCGAGCGCCATCCAGACGTGAAGGAACGCATTTTGGCACCATCGGAACACGATGACCGTCGCTCAGACGGCACGCGCGACGCGCAGGCGGACAGGCCGTCCGAATTGCGGCGCACGCTGTCGGCGCGCCACCTGACCATGATCGCGGTCGGCGGGTCCATCGGCACCGGACTCTTCGTGGCGTCGGGCGCGACGATCGCCAAGGCCGGCCCCGGCGGTGCGCTGCTGGGCTATGTGCTGATCGGCATCATGGTCTATTTCCTGATGACCAGCCTGGGCGAACTGGCGGCCGCCATGCCGGTGTCCGGTTCGTTCTCGACCTATGGGGCGCGCTACGTTGAAGACGGGTTTGGCTTCGCGCTGGGGTGGAACTATTGGTACAACTGGGCGGTGACGGTGGCGGTCGACCTGGTCGCGGCGCAGCTCGTCATGGCGTACTGGTTCCCCGACGTGCCCGGCTTCTATTGGAGCGCGCTGTTCCTGGCCATCACTTTCGGACTGAACGCCATGTCCGCCCGCGGGTTCGGCGAGGCCGAATTCTGGTTTGCGCTGATCAAGGTGATCGCCGTGCTGGCCTTCGTCACCATGGGCGTGATGATGCTGCTGGGCATCATCCGTGGTGGCGAGGCGGGCGGCCTGGCCAACTGGACTGTCGGCGACGCGCCCTTCGCGGGCGGCTTTGCCGCGCTTATCGGCGTGGCGATGGTGGTGGGATTCTCGTTCCAGGGCACCGAACTGATCGGCATTGCCGCAGGAGAATCCAAGGATCCGGCCCGCAATCTGCCGCGCGCGGTGCGCCAGGTGTTCTGGCGCATTCTGCTGTTCTATGTGGCGGCGATCCTGGTCATCGGCCTCTTGATTCCCTATACCGACCCGCACCTGCTGCGCAACGATGTCAAGGACATCAGCGTCAGCCCGTTCGCGCTGATCTTCGAACGCGCGGGACTGTTGGGTGCAGCCTCCGTGATGAACGCCGTGGTGCTGACGTCGGTGCTGTCCGCCGGCAATTCGGGCATGTATGCGGCCACGCGCATGCTCTACAGCCTGGCGCGCGAAGGCAAGGCGCCGCGGATCTTTGGCCGCATTTCGCGTACCGGCGTGCCCCTGTGGGCGCTGCTGGCCACCACCGTCGTCGCGGCGCTGTGCTTTTTCACCTTCCTCTTCAGCCCCAACGACGTCTACATCTGGCTGCTCAACACGTCGGGGATGACCGGGTTCATTGCCTGGCTGGGCATTGCCATCAGCCATTACCGATTCCGGCGGGGTTACGTGAAGCAGGGCAACAGCCTGGCGGATCTGCCGTATGTGTCCCCGTTCTTCCCCTTCGGTCCGATCTTCGCGTTCGTGCTCTGCCTGATCATCACCTTGGGTCAGAACTACCAGGCGTTTCTGGAGGACAAGATCCAGTGGGGTGGCGTGGTCGCCACCTACATCGGCATCCCGCTCTTCCTGCTGATCTGGGCCGGCTACCGCCTGACACGCGGATCGCGCTTTGTCAGCTACCGCGACATGCGTTTTCCGGACGCGCGCGCCCGTAGCGAATACCTGGATTCGGCCCTGCGGGGCGAGCCCGCGACGGGCGAAAGCCGCTAACAGGGTGGCCGCCTGGCGGGGGTAGTAACCCCCGCGGGCGCCGCGCCCCTTATTCGATGTTCTGCGCCTGCTCGCGCATCTGCTCGATCAGCAGCTTCAGGTCCATGGCGGCGCGGGTGACTTCCATGCTGCCGGCCTTGGAACCCAGCGTGTTGGCTTCACGGTTCATTTCCTGGAACAGGAAATCCAGGCGCTTGCCCGCGCTGCCGGCGTTCTTCTTGCCGGCCGCGGGCTTGCCCCCGCCGTCGGACAGCAGGTGACGCAGTTCTTCCAGGTGCGAGCGCAGGCGGGACAGTTCTTCAGCCACATCGATGCGCAGGGCAAAGAGGTTGGCTTCCTGCGACAGGCGTTCGGACAGTTCCGCGCCGGAAATGTGCGTGAATCCGCCGGGGAAGGCAGATTCCACGCTTTCGCGCAGCTTGGCGGCCTGGCGTTCGCGGTGGTCGGCCAGCAATTGCGGCAGATGCGCCTGCACGATGTCCACGACGCGCGCGACGCCATCGGCGCATTCGCGCATCATCCCGGCCAGGCGTTCGCCTTCGCGCTCGCGGCCTTCCTGAAGCTGTGTCAGGGCCTGTTGCGCGGCCTGCAGGCACGCGGCCCCCCAGATCTGCGGATCCAGGGCGTCGTTGCCCCGCTGGCCGGGCCAGTTGAACAGTTCCGCCAGACGCGGGGATGCGATGTCCGGAATGATGCGGCGCGCGGCCTGCAGCTGTTCGGCCAGGCTGTCGAGCCAGGCGGGATCCAGCTTGGACAGGTCGGCGTTGGCCGCACGGGTGAAGGACACGCGGATTTCGACCTTGCCGCGGGCCAGATTGGTGGTCAGCAATTCGCGCAAGGGCGTTTCCACGTGGCGCAGCTCGTCGGGAAGACGGAAATACAGGTCGAGAAAGCGGCTGTTGACGCTGCGCAGTTCTATGGCGAGAGTGCCTTGTTCTAAGTCTGCTCGGGCGTTGCCGAAGGCGGTCATGCTGCGGATCATGGTGTGCGTGTCCTGGTGATTCTTGGAATAGGAGCCGGTTGCGCCGGGGCCCGCGGCGCCCAGGTCCTGGGCAGCGGGTCTGTGTTTTCAACCGGATACATCGCGGCAGGATACTCCAAGCGTGATTGTCCCGTGGCGCCTGCCCGTACAATGCCGCGAATCTAAGCCAAGTCTGGAGCCAATTGTGACCAACATCCCCACGAATGCCCGGCCGTCGGGCCGCGCCGCCGACCAATTGCGTCCGTTCAGCCTGGAGCGGGGCTTTACGCGTTACGCCGAAGGCTCCGTGCTCGTGAAGGCGGGCGACACCCATGTGCTTTGCACGGCAAGCGTCCTGGACAAGGTACCGCCTTTTCTGAAGGGCAAGGGCGAAGGCTGGGTAACGGCTGAATACGGCATGTTGCCGCGGGCCACGCACACGCGCGGCGATCGCGAGGCCGCGCGCGGCAAGCAGAGCGGCCGTACGCAGGAGATCCAGCGCCTGATCGGACGCAGCCTGCGCGCGGTGTTCGACATGAAGGCGCTGGGTGAACGCACGCTGCATCTCGACTGCGATGTGCTGCAGGCAGACGGCGGCACGCGCTGCGCCAGCATCACGGGCGCCTGGGTCGCGGCGGCCGACGCGGTCGGCCTGCTGATGAAGCGTGGCGATCTGGCCACCAATCCGATTCGCGACGCCGTGGCCGCCGTCTCGGTCGGGCTGGTCAACGGCCAGGCGGTCCTGGACCTGGACTACGTGGAAGATTCGGCCTGCGACGCCGACGTGAACGTCATCATGACGGGCAGCGGCGCCTTCGTGGAAGTGCAGGGCACGGGCGAGGGCGCGACGTTCACGCGGGCCGAGCTGGACACGATGCTGGTGCTGGCGGAAAACGGAATTGCCAACCTGGTGAAGGCCCAGCGCGCCGCGCTGGCGTGAGCTGGGCGGCGCCCGGTCCGTTGTGCGAACCCGGTGTCTGACACCCTGATATGGTCGCTGTCGTCAATAGGAATGGTTTGCTGGTTGGAAATCAGTGACACGGGGTGATGCGACACAAGCCTGCTGCTGCGACGATAGATCAGACTGATATCCGTGGGTTGGTAACCACCGTGCATCGATCCGTCGTGGAAGCTGCCTCGCTCTAGTGACGCAGGTTGCCCCAAAGGGTTCTGTTGAGGGTGTCGTGAGGGTTCTTCCTATCGAGTTCGTGTCGCATCACCTCGTGTCACGGGTATGGGTGTCATTGATGTGTGTTGTCGGGCAGCGATTGGCGCGCAATGGCCCAGATGAAGCCGGTCAGTTCCCGCGCCACGGCTACGCAGACTTTGTTCGCCTGCACGCCTCGGGCCGATAGATGTGCAAATCTGGAGCACAAACGCACCTGAGCTTTCCAGGCGTGGGTGCGGATACCGGGAGAAAGTGTCGCGCTTCGGTCACGCAACGCCTGACTCATGCGCGCCGGGAAGCGGTAGTTCCAGGCCGCTTCGGTCAGAAGCCGCCGGGCGTGTGCGTTACCGGTTTTGGTGATCGAACCCCGGCGTACGCTGTTGCCACTGGAATGCTCCGAAGGCACCAGTCCGAGATAACCCATGAGCTGGCGAGCACTACCAAAGCGGGCGATGTCGCCGATCTCGCACACTAAGCCGATTGCGCTGACCGTATCGATACCACGCAGCGCCCTGAGCGCAGCCACGGTCGGCTCCTGGCGCCAACCTTCGATGGCGTGCTCGAGCGCCGTCGTCAGACGCTGTACGCGATCTTGAGCCGCTTGCACGGCCAGTTGATACTCGACTAGCGCGATGTAATCAGCAGGATGGTCAAAATGCTGCTCCGCAATCCAGCGTTGGTGCGTCTTGTTCCAGGATGTCTTGCCGGGATAGCGCCGGCCTTGGCGTAGCAAAAATGCCTTGAGCTGCTGGCGCGCCTGCAGGCGCAGGTTGACGGCATCTTCGCGAGCCCGCCAGAGATTGCGCAGCGCCTCGTGGGCCTGGTCAGGCACCCAGATGGCCTTGAGCTCCCCAGCCCGCGACAGCTCGGCCAGTCGCAAGCTGTCGCGCCGGTCCGTCTTGATGCGCTCGCCCGGGCGACGCGGGGTCAATGACGGCGCAATGATCTCGCAGCGATAGCCCCGATCGCTCAGCGCACGATATAGCCCATAGCCCGTCGGCCCAGCCTCATAGACCACGCTGACCTGCCGTGCGGCACCATATTTGCTTAGGGTCTTGAGCAACGCCTGCACGTCTGGCGTAAGCGTGCTGACAAACCGGCCGGGCTCCCGCCCGGCCTCGCACACGGACATCGCAATGCTGTCACCGTGCACATCCAGACCAACGAAAAACTTGATACGCTCGTCCATGGCTCGTCTCCATACGGTTTGCGGCTGGCTTGCCCCGCCGCATGTGGCTCGGCGCTCTCCTGGAGAGCGCAATCCACGATACAGGAGACGAGCCGCCTTCCGATTAACGAGCGACCATAATGTCT